>NZ_JBAHUQ010000005.1 GCF_036689865.1 Magnetococcus sp. PR-3 | reverse complement strand
ATAAATAAATGGGTGGAGTGTTTATAGGTTTACGAAGGCGCAATCAGCATGCAACCGCCTTTACCTGGAATCGCCACCGGCTGCGTATAGGGGTTGATGAGAGGAACACAGATCATCAACAACTGTTTACGGCTTTGCTTGGTTGGACAAGGTGCTGATCTTTGCTTAGCGAGGTTCTCAACCTTGCCAATGACCTCTTCAGCCATGAAGAAGAGATGCTGGAGAAAGAGAACGCTCCCGATTAATAAGCCATAAGCAAGAGCACCAAGATGTGATTCAACACTTAGAAACCCCATGGATCAGCGATATGCGGTGGATAGCTACGCCTTAAGCAATGACAATCTTAAATATTTGACAGACTGGATCCATAACATCGTTCCACAAACTGATCAGCGTATGCCAGTTAGCTTACCAAACGGAGTTATGCCCAAAGACTGGGTGGCAAACGAACCATCGAACACACCACTTTTTCTTTAATCAATATTCCCCTAACCCAAACTTTTACACACTTAATTGGTGGCAGGTGGTGTCAGGGTAATACTGCCATTGTTGATGGTTAATGCATCCACCAAACCAGGGAAGAAGTAGTCAATATTGATAGAGGTTGGAATTTCCTGAGAGCCATCCTCATCACTTGAACCAGTAAAGAAGCTTAGGCCACCCGCGGCCAAGTCACCCCGGACATCATTATACTCACTAATGATATCGGTAAGGCTAAAGGTCAAGTTAGGCAGCAAGGTCGACTCATTGACCACATCCACATAGGAGTTAGCCGTGTCAAAGGAGAGGGTTGTACCCACAATAACCGGTTTAATACGGAACTGAACCGACGCGGTATCGGTGTCACTATACTGCGCCACAGTGCCGAACAGATTATCCGATACAGCCTTGGCCGAGTCAGGTAAGCGGTCATATAGGGACTGTACCGAACCAATGACGGCGGTGGCCATTACTTCATCACCGGTCACCGAAATGGTGAACTTCTTAATCACATCACTCACATCACCTGTAAATGTCCCACCATCGGTCATCTGCTGGGCCAGTTTACCCAAGACCAAATCAGTGATATCCGTCTCATTAATGGTCACCGCCGTACCAGCCTCAAGAGAGCCCTCCACCGAAGTAAACTCGGTTTTAGCGCTCTCTGTAATGGTGGTGGTCGTACCGGTTACATCAGGTGTGGTGGTGGTATCCGTAAACTGGGTGACATTAATGGTAAAGGTCTCGTTGTAGGACAAACCACTCCCATTTTGATCGGTTACCTTAACGGTAATGGTGTGTTGGCGATCGTTATCTGTAAAGACATCCAGATTAGTCGCATCAGCCACCACCAGATTGGAACCACTGATACCATACCGCCCATCAGCATCGTTATTGGGCTCGGTAAAGCTATAGACAAAAGTATCCCCCGCATCGGCATCTGTCGCACTGAAGGTACCAATGACGGTACCGGCCGTAGCATCATGGGCCACCTGATCATTACTTAGACTGATGTCTGTTGGTGCACGATTACCCTGGGAGACAATGATGGTAAAGTCTTTGTCATAGCTTAACCCTGCACCGCTCTTATCGGTGACCCGTACGGTAATGTCATAGTTACCGGCATCCAAGTTGGTCGTGTCTGCCACCACCAAATTGGCTCCATCTATACCAAAGCGTCCCCCTGCCCCTTCATTGGGCGTGGTTAAGGTAAAGACAAAGTCGGTATCACCATCGGGATCGGTGGCTGTTAGAGCACCCACAACCTCACCAACTACGGCATCATCTGGCACATTATCTTTGCTCAAATAGATGTTCTCTGGCGCATGGTTGACCACATTAACCACAATCGTGAAGGTTTGATCCAAGGTCAGACCATTACCCATTTTATCGGTTACCCGAATGGTAATGGCATGTTCAGGATCTCCGGTAGCAGGAATTAAATTTTCTGCATCGGCTACAACCAACTGGTTACCTTCAAGGGCAAAGCGGCCATTGGCGTCCCCATTGGGGTTTTCAAAGCTGAAGACCAGCCCCTCAATATCATCCGGATCACTGGCCAGCAGTGTTCCAACTTCATCACCATTTATGGCCTCCGAACTCACCGTATTGTTGCTCAGTGTCAAAGAGGTAGGCGCCTGATTGCTCAATACAATGTTGTAGTCGCGGCTTAAGGTTTCGCCGTTACCATTTTTATCCGTCACCTGCAGGGTGATGGGGAAGCTGTTACTGCTATCAGCACTGTATGGCAGCTTGCTTGGATCCGACACAATCAGCTGATCCCCTTCCAAGCGGAAGGCACCATCGGCATCTTGGCTGGGATTACCAAATGCGAAGACAAAGCCATCGTCACCATCACTATCCACCGCCGTAAGGGTACCTACAACCGTACCTTCGGCACTGTCTGCCACCAAACTTGTGTTACTAAGAATAAGATCCGTTGGTGCCCGGTTAGAGAGGGTAACAGTTACGTTTTTATCATAACTAAGTCCCGCACCATCTTTGTCGGTCACCCTTAGTGTTAAGGGATAACTGGTCATCTCACCGGGCGTTACCTGCAACAGGGTCGCATCCGTCACCACCAGTTGGTTGCCATCCACACCAAACCGGCCATTGGCGTTGCCATAAGGGTCAGCAAAGCCAAAGACCAGATCGCTGGAGTCAGGATCTACCCCTGTCAGGGTGCCAACCACAGTACCGTTAACCGCATCTGGATCAACCACATCCCCACTAAGCTGAATATCTGTAGGGGCTAGGTTCGGATCAGATGAGATGGTGAGGAAGAAATCCTTGGCAAAGCTCAGGCCGCTACCATTCTTATCTGTCACCTGAACCGTAATGGTGTATTGCGCATCGGCATCCAACACCGCACCTTCTGCAACCCGCAGGTTGGAACCATCCAGAACAAAGCGGGCATCCGCATCCAGATTAGGGGTTGTAAAGTTATACAGGAAGCCATCTTCCCCATCGGGGTCACTGGCAGAGAGGCTACCCACCAAAGTACCTGCTGGTGCTGAAAAAGAGACCTCTGTATTGGAAAGATCAATATCCGTTGGAGCCCGGTTATCCAAGGTCAATACAAAGTCCCGGGCCAAAGCCAAACCCTCACCTTGTTTGTCGGCCACCTCAACGGTGACATTAAAGGTGGTTGGCTCACCAGGACCAGGATCCAGCAAGGAGGCATCGGCAATAATCAACTTATTACCCTGTAAAGCAAACCGACCGCCCGCATCTTCATAGGGGGCTGCAAAGCGGTAGACGAACCCATCATCCACGGCATCGGGGTCGGTGGCACTCAGTGTTCCGATCTCACTGTTCACAGCAGCGCCAGCGGGTACCAATGTAGAGCTTAACGCCAGGGTATCCGGTGCTCGGTTTGTGAGTTGGATCACAAAGCTCTCTTCATAAGAGAGCCCGCTACCCCCTTGGTCGGTTACCCGTAAGGTGATGGCATATTCCGTATCCAAACCCGCTTGCGGGGTTAGATCAGCACCGGTTGATACCACCAACTGAGCACCACTGATGGCAAAACGTCCACCCCCATCACTATTCGGGGCGACCAGTGTGTATACCAGATCTGTTTCACCATCGGGTTCTGTCGTTGTAATATCCGCCACCACACTACCTGCAACCGCATCTGCTGCAACCTGTTGGTTACTCAACATAAGATCTGTTGGGGCCAAGTTGGGATCCGCACTAACCGTTAGGGTAAAGTCCTTAACCAAAACAGCCCCTGCTTGGTCAGCCACCTCAATAGAGATCGCAAACTCACCCCCACTCGGTAGACGGATGGGATCTTCGATCAGCAGCTGGTTACCATTCAGGGCAAAGCGGCCATCGGCATCCCCATTGGGATCGGTAAAGCGGAAGGTAAACTGCTCATTATCATCATCATCTGTTGCCGTGAGCGAACCGATAACGGTTCCCTGACTGGCCCCGAAAGGCACCTGTGTATTGGTCAGAGTCAGATCGGTTGGTACACGGTTGGGCTGGATAATGGTGATGACAAAGCTCTTATCAACACCCAAACCCGCTTCATCCTCAGCACGGATGGTAATCAGATGCTCACCTGCGGTTAAGCTGGCACTGCCAATTTGCAGCTCATTGCCCACCAAGGCAAACTGACCACCCGCGTTTTGATTGGGGTCAACAAAGCTATAGCTGTGCAGATCACCAAAGTCGGCATCCTCTGTAAACAGGCGTCCAACAGCCGTACCAACAGGCAGACCAATTTCTGTCTCTTGATCATCCAACAGAATATCGGTGGGGGCCCGGTTGGGTTGAATGACCGTGATCAATAAGGTTTGATCCAGGCTCAACCCGGCACCACTCTTATCAGTCACCCGTACGGTGATCTCCTGTACACCCTCTTCAATCAGTTTGGCATCCGCCACCACCACGTTACTACCATCAATGGCAAAGGCACCCCCTGCTGAGCCGTTGGGATCAACAAAGCTAAACTGGAAGTCTGTATCACCATCAGGATCAGTGGCTTGCAAGCCACCAACCAGGGTGCCTTTGGGCGCTCCAACATCCACTTGTGCACCGGTCATGGTCAAACCATCCGGTGCCCGGTTGGGATCGGATGAGGCATTGAGGGTAAAGCTCTTATCAAAGCTTAAACCGGTACCATTTTTATCCGTTACACGTACGGTAATGTCATAGCTGTTATCGGCTGTAATTTGATCACCAGCCGCCAGGGTTAGTGTATGACCCAGCAGACTAAAGCGTCCATCGGCGTTGCCATTGGGGTCAACAAACTGTAAGACGTGGCCATCATCCCCATCCGCATCCACCACCGAGAGTGCCCCGATAAGGGTGCCATTATCCGATCCAAACGGAATAACATCACTACTGAGCAGCAGATCGGTAGGCGCCCGGTTGGGTTGGATAACCGTGACCACAAAGTTTTTGCTGTAGGATAGACCTTCACCATTTTTATCGGTTACCTGCACAGAGATGAGTGCCTCACCATCCTCTAGCGCATCTGGCGTACGGACCACCAGCTTATCCCCCTGGATACCAAACAGACCATCGGCATCGCCATAAGGCTGGATAAACTCATAGATAAAGGCAGTATCCCCATCTGGATCAATGGCACTGAACTGACCCACTTCATGGTTGATCTCCACCCCAACATCCACACTGGCATTGGACAGCGTTAACGTACTGGGTGCCTGGTTAGGATCATCAGAAGCCAGGATGACAAAATCCTTCTCAAAGCTTGCCCCTGCCCCATCGGTCACCATGAGGGTAATGGGATAGCTCTGGCCTGCTTCAATCTGTGCCGCATCTTTTAACGTCAACGTATTGCCCAGAATAGAGAAGCGCCCTTCGGCATCCTGGTTGGGTGCTGCAAAGCTGAAGATGAAGCTCTCACCTTCATCAGCATCGGTCGCGGTTAATGAACCAATGGTGGTCCCTGTGGTGGAAGCAAAAGGAACCACATCGTTGGAGAGCTGGATATCGGTTGGTTCACGGTTGGGTTGAATAACCTCAATGCCAAAGCTCTTGGAATAAGACAAACCCCCGCCATTTTTATCTGTTACCTGGACGGTAATGTCATGCAGGCCCTCTTCCAGCAACAATCCGTTGGCCACCACCACATCACTACCTTGCAGGGCAAACATGCCCCCTGCATTTAGGTTGGGGCTGACAAAGGAGAAGACAAAGCCGTCGGTATCATCCGGGTCAGTGACGGTTAATGAACCCACCACAGAACCGGTCTCACTACCGATGTTGATACTGGTGTTCGTCAACTCTAAAACATTGGGGGCTTTGTTCGGATCATCGGATGCTATCAGGGTAAAGTCTTTATCCAGCGTCAGACCCGTACCATCTTTATCGGTTACACGTACGGAGATATCGTAGCTGCTCCCTGCTGTAAAGTTGGCAGAGTCTGCCACCTCCAGGTTGCTACCATTAATACGGAACCGCCCATCTGCATTTTGATTCGGCACCGTAAAGCTATAAACAAAACCATCCTCACCATCAGGATCGGTGGTGCTTAAAGCACCGATGATGGTGCCAATACCACTACCAAAAGGCACCACATTGGAGCTTAACTGCATATCCACCGGTGCTTCATTGGACTGGGCAACCGCAATGGTATAGTTCTGATCAAAGCTCAGGCCTGCACCACCTTTATCGGTCACACGCAGGGTGATGTCATAACTCCCCGCAGCTAAGTCTGAAACATTAACCACCAGCGAACTACCCTGGATGGCAAATTGACCTGCCGCATCCAGATTAGGTGCCGCAAAGCTAAAGACCAGATCGGTATCTCCATCTGGATCCGTCGCTGTCATGCTACCGATCAAAGTATTAACCGGTTGTTCAGACAGGGTGTTGGTGTTGGAGAGTACCAAAGCGGTTGGGGCCTGATTCGGATCGGTAGAAGCTTTAAGGGTAAAGCTCTTATCCAGGTTAAAACCTGTACCATTACGGTCGGTTACCCGCACAGTAATGCTATAGCTACTCCCAGCGGTAATGTTATCGGCCCCTTGTAAGGTCAAGGTATTCCCGCTCAGGCCAAAACGTCCATCGGCATCGTTATTGGGGCTAGCAAAGCTGAAGACAAAGCCATCATCCCCATCCGGGTCCTGTGCAGACAGCGCGCCCAAAACAGCACCATTGACTGAACCAAAGGGGATAACATCATTACTCAGCAGGATATCCGTGGGGGCCAAATTAGTATCCACGGCATTGATCGTAAAGCTTTGGTCAAAACTTAAACCTGCCCCATTATTATCGGTAACCCGGATGGTAATGGTGTGATCACCTGGGGTCAGCCCATCACTATTGGCCACCACCACATTGGTGCCTTGCAGGGCAAAAACCCCGTTGCCATCACCACCAGGGGCGACAAATTCAAAGACCAGATCGGTATCCCCATCCGGGTCTGTGGCGGTTAAACCACCCACCACACTGTTAACAGGGCTACCGGCATCTACCGAGTTATTGCTTAGCGCAATACTATCCGGTGCACGGTTAGGATCACTGGAAGCGGTAAGGGTGAAATCCTTGGTTAAGCTCAGGCCCTGACCATTTTTATCGGTCACTTTAAGGGTAATGGGGTAGCTCTGCCCGGTGGTGATGTTACCACTGTCAGCCACCACCAGATTGCTGCCGTCTAAACCAAAGCGGCCACTGGCATCCTGGTTAGGATCCGCAAAGCTATAGACAAAGCCATCGTCACCATCAGGATCAGTCGTGGTTAAGCCACCAATGACGGTACCATTGGCACTGTTCAAAGGAATGGTGCCATTGGAGAGCGCCATATCCGTGGGGGCTTGGTTGGTATCCGTCACCGTAATGGTCAGGGTCTCATCATAGCTCAGGCCCTGGCCTGCCTTATCGGTTACCCTTAGGGTGATCTCGTAACTGCCTGCATCCATCAGGGCCGTATTGGCCACCACCAGATTGCTGCCGTCTAAACCAAAGCGGCCACTGGCATCACCCGCTGGTGCATTAAAGGTAAAGACCAGATCGGTATCGCCATCCGGATCCACCGCGCTGATCACCCCAACCACGGTTCCGTTCGCACTACCAGAGCCGATCGATTGTGCCGAAAGAACGATATCTGTCGGGGCACGGTTGGTATCACTAGAGGCCAGAATGGAGAAGTTTTTATCCAGCGTTAGCCCACCCTGATCTGTAACCCGAATGGTCACCGCATAACTCTCACCGGCGACTATCGAAGCGCTATCCGCAACCTCCAGACGATCCCCATTTAGCTGGAAGCGTCCACCACCATCCCCATCCGGTGTGGTAAAGCTAAAGGTAAAGGTATCCCCAACATCAGGATCTGTGGCTGAGAGGGTACCAACCAGATCACCATTATTGCTGCCCAAGGGCACCACATTACTGCTCAGTTGAAGGTCCGTCGGGGCAACGTTGGTGTCGGTAGCTGTGATCGTAAAGCCTTCATCATAGCTTAGTCCCTGGCCCGCTTTATCGGTTACCCGCACTGTAATGGCATGGGTACCTGCTGTCAGGAGTGCACTGTTCTCCACTACCAACTGGTTACCATTGAGGGTAAAGCGACCACCCGCATTTTGGTCTGGATCGGCAAAAGAGAAGACCAGATCGGTATCGCCATCAGGATCCACCGCACTGATATCCCCAACAACGGTGCCCGCTGCACTACCGGCCCCAACGGTGGTATTGCTCAAAATAAGATCCGTCGGTGCCCGGTTTGGATCAGACGAAGCCTCAATAACAAAGCCTTTTTCAAAGCTTAATCCCGTACCATTTTGATCCGTTACCCGCAGTGTAATGTTGTAATTTTGCCCCGGTACAATATTACCCGATGCCGCCACAGTCAGATTGGCGCCATCAATGGCAAAACGACCATCAGCATTATTATCTGGATCGGCAAAGGTGAAGACAAAGCTCTCACCCGCATCTGGATCTGTGGCAGAAAGAGAGCCGATCACGGTGCCATTGCTGCTGTTCAGGGGTACCACTTGACTGCTTAAACCCAGATCTGTCGGCGCTTGGTTAACCGCCGTCACCTCAATCTGAAAGCTCTTATCAAAGCTCAGACCTTGACCATTTTTATCGGTCACCCGCAGGGTAATATCCTTTTGCCCCGGACTCAGCAGATCACGATCGGCCACCACCAAGGTGGTGCCATCCAGTGCAAACAGACCACCAGCATTCTGCGCAGGATCTGTAAAGCTGAAGACCAGATCGGTATCACCATCTGGATCAATAGCGCTGATTGCCGCCACAACCGTACCGTTTTGAGCGGTCTGGGCAACGCTTTGGTTGCTTAAGCTGATATCGGTGGGCATACGGTTTGGGTCGGTCGAAGCCAGGATGTTGAAATCCTTATCCAAACTTAGGCCCGTGCCGTCACGATCCGTCACCTGGATGGTAATGGGGTAGCTCTGACCCGTCACAATGGCATTACTGTCGGCTAACAACAGCTGATTACCATTGATCTCAAAACGACCATCACTATTGCCATTGGGGCTGGTAAAGGTGAACTGGAACTGCTCATCAGCATTAGGATCAACCGCGCCAAGGGTACCAATAACTGCACCGTTGGTGCTGTTCAGGGGAATCACCGTGCTACTTAGCGTGATATCCGTGGGGGCCCCATTGCTATCAAACACCTCAATACTGAATGTTTTATCAAAGCTTAAACCGTTGCCGCCTTGGTCAATGGTACGGATGGTAATGGCATAATCACCGGGTTGCAGCGGTACCTTAACCACCACATTGTCATCCTGGATACCAAAGCGACCATCCCCATCCCCATTGGGGCCGGCAAAGCTGTAGCTAAAGCTCTCTCCACTATCGGGGTCGGTCGTTGTCAAAGCACCAACAACATCATCGACAGCACTGTCCGACCCCACACGGGTATTGTCCAAAGCCAGATCGGTGGGTGCATTGTTCACCGAGGCAATATCAATGGTGAAGTTTTCACTGTATGAAAGACCACCATCATCGCTTACCTGAACGGTAACCCCATAGCTCCCGGCCACCAAATCTTCAGCATTTACAATCAGCGTATCGCCATCCAGCGCAAACAGACCATCGGCATTGGCATTGGGGCTGGTAAAGGCAAAGCTGAGTTCCGTATCACCGTCAGGGTCGGTGGCTGTAAAGTCACCAACAACAGCGCCCAACGCAGCATCAACCGTAATTTTACTGTTGCTTAAATTTAAGGAGTCAGGCGCCTGATTGGGATCCGCTGATGCGGTCAAGGTGAAGGACTTTTCTACAGTCAAAGCACCTGCATCGGTTGAGATAACGGTGATGGTATAGGTTGATCCTGACGAAATACTATCGGCATTGGCCACAATCAGGTTGCTGCCGGAAATGTCTACAAGACCACCCGCATCGCCATCTGTTGCAAAGCTATAGGTGTGGGTGTCATCGGTATCGGGATCATCGGTGGTAAAGGAGCCGATGACCGTACCATTATCACTACCCGCAGGAATGGCTGCGTTACTGAGCAGAAGATCGGTGGGTTTAAGGTTGCTCGAACCGGTTACCTCAATCACAAACTGTACGGTCTTGGATAGGCCTTGCCCATCTTTATCCGTCACCTTCACAGAGATCGTCTGTTCGGCGGAACTTCCATTAAACGAAAGCAGTGCCGTTGTATCTGCCACCAACAAGCGATCACCATCAATGGAGAATGCCCCATTGGCGTCACTGTTAGGTTCACCAAACCCATAAACAAAGTCCGTATCACCATCTGGATCCACGGCCGTAAAGATACCCACTTCAGTACCTGCAGGCGCAAAACGTGAAATACTGGTGACACTTAAGTTTAGTTCACTGGGTCCACTGTTACTTCCCCCACTGCTGCCAGAACCACCACTACTCCCCCCACTGGAACCCGTACTACTTGCGGCTCCAGTATCCGGGCTGGTGCTCTGCTGGCTTTGCTGGACAGCAGATTGCTCTGCGGCATTTGCCTGAGCCTGTTCAGAAGCCTGAGGTTGCGCACTCTCTTTACCCGTTTCAGAAGAGGTTTCTTGCTGGCTCTCTTGTTGCTGCTGAGGCTGTTGCTCTTGCTGGGTCTCTTGCTGTGTGGCTGCCGGATCTGTAAAGAGTGATTCCTGCTCTTGTGCTTGGGGCTGCTCAATTAACTGCACGGGCTCAGATTGAGCCTGTTTAACCGTTGAGGTCACGGCCGCTAAGGGGTTGCCACCCTGGGTGGAGACCACCTCTTTTACTTTATTAACAAAGTTCTCTACCAGCTTTTCAGAAACCGTAGCCAACTCTTTAGCATTAGCATCCACCGGGGCATCAACCAACGTATCTAGTGAGGGCGGGGCCTCAATACTTTCACGCTCCTGCTTCAGTGCCGCCAGTTCGGTCAAAGCAGCGGCTTGATCAGCGCTCACACCCTGTTCGGTCAAGCTCTGTTGCATCTGTTGCTGCAGTTGCTCAGCCTGGGTCTCCGCCTGTTGGGCAACCTCTTTAACCTGCTCCACAGCCACCGCATCTACTCCAGCATCAGCCAGCTGATTTTCCAACTGATTATCCAGCTTCTCTAGCTGGGCATCTCGCTGTTCCAGTAGGTTGGTCACAGCCTCCACACTGGCCGCGTCACCCACTGTTTCTGCCATTTTGCTGGTGATCTCTTTTTCTAAGCTGGTCACAGCTTCATTTCGCTGACTGACCGCATCCAGCGCTTGATCAACATTATCGGTACCAACAACTTGGGCCACACTCTCTTGAAGTTGAGTATCCAAGGCCTGCTGCTGTGTTTTTGCCGTCGAGAGCGCATCCAATGCAGCATCCGCCTTGGTTGCACCAAGTTGATTGGCAACATCCGTAGCAAACTCTTTTTCCAACGTGTTGAGTGCCGACCCTTGCTCATTTAACACCTGAGCTACGGTCAATGCTTGGAGGGCAGAAATTCCATCGATACTCTCTTCAACCTGATCACCCTGCACATAAGTGCCGTCCTTAATTTTTTCACTTAAGGTTTGAGCCTGGGCAATCTGCTCCGCGGTAAAGCCTTCTCCACTCAACTTAGCGGCCAAACCATCCTGTAGCGCAGCTTGATTACTCTCCAACTGATCATTCAGACTATCCAACGCCTGTTTATCGCCATCCGTCAGGTTAGCTTCATCCAGTTGCTCTTCAAGGCCATTTTCAACTTCCAACTGCTTTTCTGCAATAGCGTCGGCGGCCTCTTTCAGGCTTTCCAACTGGGTACCATCTACCTCATCACCTAAGGCTTCGGCCAGCTTGCCATCCAGCGCTTCCTGTTCCGCTTTTTTCTGCTCATCCAGGGCTTTAATCTGCTCCAGGGCCGCTTCATCAACCCCTTCAAGCTGTTCGGCAAAAGCCTCTTCAAGCTTGGCTTTATCATCTTCCGTCTTTTCAAGCGCCTCTTTGACTTCTTCCAGCTTCTCTTCCCCAACGGCCTCGCTCAGCGCGCTGTCGGTACTTTTATCAAGCTCAGCCTTAGCATCTGCTTGTTTCTTCTGTAGATCTTCAAGCTGTTTCTGTAGGGCAGGATCGTCACCTAACGCCCCTTCCAGGCTCTCCATTTTCTCTTCAAGCTGGATAATTTCATCTTCGGTCTTAGCTGCATCCAGTAAGGTTTCGGCCGTGGCGTTCCAGGCAGCCTCTTCCGCTAACTGGTCAATACTGGCTTCCGCCATCTGTTGGGCTTCCGCCTCATTTTTGGCCAGACCCGATTCCAGGTAGGATTGCGCGGCTTGATCTTGAATGGCCTGCTTGGCTTGATCGGTCAAAGGACGTGGTACAGTGGTGGAGAGCTTGGCATCCGCCACTTTTTTGGGGTCCACTTTTTTCTGTGCAGAAGGTGTGGAGGCCTTATCCGCCACCTTAGATTCGGTATGGGCTTTATCCAGTACAGTCGTACCAGCTTCATTTTGCACCTCAGTGGTTGGTGCAATGGAGGTTACTTCCAGGGTGGGTTTTCCATCGGCACCCGTTTTAAGGGTTGCCGCAAACTCCGTACCCCGAACACCCATCGAGGCCACAGGGGTATCAATGATAAAGGGCTTGTTCTTCAGTTTGGCTAATTTACCAGAGACCGCACGGAAGAATCCGCGCTTAAAGAGCATCTTACCCTGCCCCTTCTTTTGATCCGAAGAGTAGTGGTAGCTCTTAATTTCAAATTCAGTATTTTCACCCAAAGCCAACAGCGCATCATCCCGCATGATTAGGATCAAACGGGAGTTAACTTCCGTCACCAGCGTGTCACCAGAGTAGATCATGTCACCATTTTTTAAGGGGCGTACTTCCCCTTTATAGATCGCTCTGGCTTTACCTTTAAGTTTTTTGACCTTACCGGCAGAATCCCGAGAGGGCATCGCAACCACAGGTGCTTCCGGTTGCATTTTTTTTGCAACCTTCTGTTCCTGTATGGGTTGTGGCTTAACCATCTCTGGTCGGGCTGTTCGTGCTTTAACCCCACCAGGAGAGAGCACAACTTGCCTCTCCGGTGCGGGTTTTTCACCGCCAATCATCAAAAAGAGTCCGCCGACCGCTACGATCCCGACCAGTACGCCGACAACGATATAAACGGCAACGTTCCATTTGGAAGATGCTTGGTTACCCATGGGAACACCATATGGTTTAAATCAAAAATGAAAGCTGCATGCCCAACTAAATGCGTGACATCAAACCCAATGAAGTTGCCAAAACCCTTTTACGGCCATGACCCCAACCCACACACATGAACATACCTCAGCCCAGACGCTGGATAGATTGTCTAAACTCAACCCTCTAACCCACTCGCCCCGCAACACAGACGCAAAAAGCCCGATTATCCTAGTATACGAAACCCACGAAAGAAAATCCCCCCATAAAGGATTCCGCACCCTGCTTTTTTCCCGCGCATTCCATCCTTTACCCCAATAAAAAACCCCACCTTGTAAAAGATGGGGTTGTTTAAGTTTACGACCGCCCAATTAATGGGTTGCGGTGGGGCTAACCGGTACAGGCTGCGCAAGCATAGCTGGATCTGGTGCCATGGCGGCCTGTTGAGGTTGAGCCTGCTGCATATTGGCCGGAGACATCACAGGATAACCCATGGTAGAAGGCTGCAACGCAGCATTGGGGCTGGCATAACCCTGGGGCAGTCCATATGCAGGGGGTGCCATGGGTTGCTGATAACCTTGCTGCATCATGGGCTGACCATAAGCTGGTTGCTGCATCATGGGCTGACCATAAGCTGGTTGCTGCATCATGGGCTGACCATAACCGGGCTGAGGGACCAAACCGGCGGGGTAAGCTGGCTGCTGCTGCATGACAGGCTGACGGTTCCACTGCTGCGGCTGGGTAGCCATGGGCTGGGCCACAGTCTGTTGTGGCATCATTGGCTGTTGGGTCACCGCTTGAGGTGCCATGGGTACACGGCCAACAGGCTGTTGAACTTGGCTCTGCACATTAATGACAGCACTAGGCTGCTGTATGTGCAAACGTCCGGCCTGAGGTGCGGGTGCTGCGACAGGTGCAGCAGGACGTGCAGGGCTAGGCGCGACATAGACCGACTGATTACCGCGACTGGTAAAGTCCAGATACCCACCATTGCTGGCCTGGGGCTTATGGGACTTCATTGCCGGTGCTCGCATGGCACCCATAGCGGCTGGATCAGGTGCCCCCATGGCGCGGGGTGTCACCACGGTATTGGTGGAGGCACTGCTGTTGGCCACGGTCACACCACGGGGCTTACCGTGGGTCATAACCACAGGGCGCATAAAGATCACCAGCTCGGTCTTAGAAACCGACTTCTCTTTATAGCCAAACATACCACCAATACCTGGTACCCGTGAAATCAGGGGCAGACCAGAGTCATTCTTGGTGAGTTTATCTTGCATTAAACCACCCATGACCGTGATCTGGCCACTGTGTACACGCAGGATAGACTCCATCTCTTTAACCTGAATTTCAGGAATCAGGTTCTCATCGCCAGAGGTCAGGTGCGGGTTGGGATCTTTCACCCAACGGCTAATGCTGGAGATGGTAGGACGCACGTTTAGTGTCACCACATCATCAGCACTGATCTGTGGGGTCACACTCATCACCAAACCCACTGGCACGGTGTGTACACGGGTGTTGATCAATGCTGTGGTATCGGTACCACCACTGGCATTGGATGTTGAGCCTGCTTGGGCCTCTACCGTAAAGAACACGGTATTATCCACAACCTTCAGAACCGCTGTTTGGTTATTCAGCGCCATAATTTTCGGGCTACTGAGTACTTTGGTATTACCAAACTTGGCAAGCGCCCGAACCGTTGAGGTGATTTTACCATGGCTGGTATTCAAACTGGTGGGCAGTGAGAAAATCGGCAGATCACTAAGCGCTGTTGGGCGCAACGCACCGGTCACACCAATGGTGTTGGCCAGGAATGGTGCCGACAAACGGCTTAAACCATTGTCGTTAATGCTGGCCCAATCCACACCTTGCTGGTGATCATCACTCAAGGCTACCTCAACCACTGTTGACTCAATCAGCACCTGACGGTGGGCATTTTCCATCAGCGACTCCAGATACTCTGAAACCCGCTCATGATCTGCCGCCGTCGCAAAAATGCTAATGACGCCTGTCTCCTGATTAATGGAAACCACACTATTACTGATGCTTGCCGAAGAAGCTTGAGCAGGTGCAGCCGCACTACCCGTGGCCGCACCAGGCAGTGGCAAACCACCATTTAATGTCGCCGGTGTGGTTGGCAAAGCCGGAGAAGCCCCAGGAGCATTCTGCCCGACAATGGCATTGATATTGGCGGTTAAGCTGGCCCAGAAGTCATTTCTAAACTCTGTGGTCAAAGTCATATCTGACTGATTGGGCATCTCTTTCCCGGTAATGGAGGGGTCCAACGTACGGTTGGTATCCAACTGGGTAGAGATCTTATTGGTGGTTTTGCTGCTACGGGCCATGTTGACATAGTCCACCTGATAGATCTTCAGGAAGGCTTTGTCTGGGTAGACCAAAATGGTATCCCCATCAATCTCAAAACGCATATTCACCTGTTTGGCGATACGCTCCAAAACCCGTGGCAGGGTTTGATCCACCACAGAGATGGTGACATTCCCTTTAATACCCGGATGAATATCCAAGTTCTTTTTGGTATCCCGTGCCAAGGCTAACAGGACCGTACGTGCTGGGGTATCATTGACGGTAATCGAGATTACCTCACCCTCTTGCAAGTCTATTTGGCCCGTGTCTGCCACAACATCCACCGCCTCTTTAGGCAGTGGTGTCATCAAGGCACCAGGAGGCGGATCCGTAGGCCGCAGGAAGTGCTTTTTAGACGGCGTGATACTGGAAGGCGTTTGGCAGGCCGAAAGGCTCAGAAGCCCTACTAAACCCAGCAGCAAACCGGTCTTCCAGGAGACGCGGGAGGCGTTATTATTCGTAAGCATTTGCCGACTCATGGTCTTTTCCTGCCTGTTCATCAATGGATTGACACCTTTGCCAGACACCCTACGTGGCCATCAAAAGCGTACAATTACAGGTATTTGCTATCTTTCCTTGTCCCTGAGTACAAGACCGAACCCATGGACGCAAGCTTAAGATCGCAAAATGCAGGCCAGTCACGTATAAGAAGAGATAAAAAAGGGGGGGCGGGTTCTGAACAAGCCTGACATCCTTATTCAATAAGGGAGTATCAATAACCATGCCGAGGTGAAGCCAGCTTGGTTTCCGAGCAGCTTCTCTGGCAAACACTCACCATATTGGGTGTCAAAACACAACAAGCCCCGTATGCTAAGGGCGCTATATATTGATCACACCATGGGCTTACCCCATAGGCTTAAAGGGGGACACCCCCCTTAAACAGGATCTCCACTATGCTTCGTCTCTGTCTCCTGAGCTTTTTTCTACTGGCCAACACCCTGCATGCCCCCCTTGCTCATGCTGAACCGAGTGAACCCAGGGTTATGGTCGACATATCTTTGTTAAAAGCTGGAGCAAAAGCTGGAGATGCCAAAGATCAGTATCGATTAGCTCATACGATTTTACAGAAACCCCCCATATCCCAAGACCATCAGAGGGGTGCGGCGTGGATGAAAAAATCTGCCCAACAAGGTTTTCTTCCCGCACAGTACAGCATGGCGACGCTTCACCAGCATGGTCAGGGAGTCACCAAGGATCTACAACAAGCACTTTACTGGTGGGAAAAAGCGGCACAGCAGGGGCATGTGCTGGCCCAGTTCAAATTGGGCACAGCTTATATGCATGGAACAGGTAGCCTTATTGATCTGGATAAAGCGGTTTTTTGGTTAAAAAAAGCGGCACAACAGGATATGGCCCAGGCCTATCTTCACCTTGGCAGTATTCAGTTCCAACGTACGCAAAAACAGCAGCAAGCTCTACCCTATCTGCGCAAAGCAGCTGACCTGGGGCTGGCCCAAGCACAATATCTGTTCGGTGTGCTCTACCAAACCGGTAAAATTGGCCAAAAAAATCCTGAGCAAGCCTTCCAATGGTTTAAAAAGGCAGCCCTTCAAGCCCACCCCAAAGCAGCCTTGCAGGTTGCGACGGCTTACCGAAAAGGCCAAGGTACCCCTAAAGATATGACGGCCGCACTGGCCTGGATGGAAATTGCCAGCCAGTTAAAGACAACCCAAGCTAACTTTTTAAAAGAAGTGATCAAACGTGATCTCAGCCAGGAACAGCAACAAGCAGCCGCAGCCTTAGAAAAACGACTGATGCAAAGCATGGGGAAACCGCAGAAGGGTAGCTAGGGCGACCCTATTGAACCGTGTTAAACCGGGGTTAAGCTCTGCCAACTGCGGGCAGGTATGGGGTAAAGAATGGCACGGCTAAGATCTTCAAGAAAATCAATACGGGGGATCTCCGTAGCGCCAAACCGTAACATATGATCCGTGGTCATTTGGCAATCCATTAAACAGAAGCCTTGCTGATCCAACATCTCCACCAGGGCAACCAATGCGGCTTTGGAGGCATCTGGACGTAAAAAAAACATCGACTCTCCAAAAAACGCCCCCCCAATGGCCACCCCATAAATACCACCGGCAAGCTTGTATTGATCGTTTTCATCCATCATCCAGCACTCACAGCTATGGGCATACCCCATCTGGTGTAAACGGATATAGGCGGCCTCCATCTCCGGTGTAATCCAGGTTCCTTCCGATTGACGCGTTTGACCACACAGATGGATCACATGCTCAAAAACATGGTCGAAGGTGATATGAAAGCGCCCCTGACGCATGGCTTTTTTTAAGGATCGGGGAATATGAAGATTCTTGGGCCGTAAGATCAAACGAGGGTCCAGGCTCCACCACATAATGGGTTCACCCGCACTGAACCAAGGAAAAATACCTGCACGATACGCTGCCAGTAGCCGCTGAGGGGTTAGATCTCCCCCAACCGCGACTAAGCCATGCTCATCCGCCCCCTCTGCTGGGGGAAAATCATAGCGATCATCAGGTAATCGATAAATTGGCATGCTATCCACTTTAACAAGAAGCGGTTTAAATCCATTTCAGGTTTACACCATGAAATAAGGTTTACTCGTCATGGCCATGGATCCTAGACGCCCAAAGATACCGTTCTCTACCCTTGGGCGTTCCCTTACGCCTAGCCCATGCAACGCCACACCTGTGCAGATGAACCATGTGTGGAAAAGATGTGAGCATTCATCCAGGGCAGAAGTTCCCTTGATCATCTGATTTCACGCACATGGGATGATCCACCCTTTAGTGGGCTTCACCCCAATTTTGCCCAACCCCCATATCCACCACCAAAGGAACAGCCAGTTGCATGACCCCTTCCATGGCACGACGCACCTCCTCTTTCACGGCTTCCAGCTCTTTATCCGGTACCTCAAGCACCAATTCATCGTGTACCTGAAGCACCATACGCGCTTTATAGCCACCAACACTCAGCGCTGTATTCAACCGGATCATGGCCAGTTTAATCAGATCTGAAGCACTGCCCTGCAAAGGTGCATTAATGGCCGTTCGCTCGGCAAATTCGCGTAAATTACGTTGGGTTGCATTGATATCCCGGATGGGGCAGCGCCGCCCCCCCAGGGTCTCCACATAGCCATGCTCACGGGCAAAACGAATGGTCTCATCCATCTGCTGGCGCACCCCGTCATAGCGTGCAAAATAGAGATCCATATAGGCCCGAGCTTCGTTATTTTTAATCCCTAAACGCTTTGCCAAACCAAAGGGGCTCATACCATAAACCAAGCCAAAATTGATGGTTTTGGCCATACGCCGGTGCTCACTGGTCACTTGATCAACAGGGACTTCAAACAGTTCAGACGCCGTGGCCGAGTGAATATCCAACCCATCATGAAAAGCCTCCTTCAAGCGGGCCACATCGCCCATATGCGCCAAAACACGCAGCTCAATTTGACTGTAATCCGCGGCCAGCAATGACCAGCCCTCAGGCGCAATAAAGGCATGGCGGATGGCCCGCCCTTCTTCGGTACGAATGGGAATATTCTGCAAATTAGGATCAGAAGATGAGAGACGCCCAGTTAAAGTAACCGCTTGGTTATAGCTGGTGTGTACACGCCCTGTGACGGGATGGATCAATTTAACCAGGGCATCCGTATAGGTTGACTGTAACTTGGTTAAGCTGCGGTAAGCTAACACCTTATTGGGGATGTCATGCCCCTGATCAGCCAGTTTTGTCAGCACTGAAACATCGGTGGAAAAGCCGGTTTTGGTCCGCTTACCCCCCTTAATGCCCATTTTTTCGAAAAGAATATGGCCCAACTGCTGGGTGGAATTAACGTTGAACTCTTCTCCCGCCAAGGCGTAAATCTCTTCAACAAGCCGCTCTCGACGAATGGTAAAATCTGCAGACATGGCGGTCAGTGCATCCCGATCAACCACCACACCGGCATACTCAATTTCCGCCAAGACAGGAATCAGGGGACGTTCAATTTTTTCGTAAAGATCCTTAATGCCCTCTTCCCGGTTAAGGTTAGGTTCCATCGACTCCGCCGCTTGCCAGGTGACCTCAGCATCTTCACACGCATAGGGGGCCGCTTTCTCTAATGGAATCTGATCAAAGCGCAGTCTCTTCTTACCCTTACCTGCTACATCTTCAAACTTTATGGTGGTTCGCCCCAGCTCCTCGGTGGCAATAGCATCCAGATTGTGTGCCCGGTTGGCCCCATATAGAAGATAGCTGTAGAGCATGCTGTCGCGCTCAATACCCTTAATGGTAATGCCATAGCGCTTAAAGATCTGGTAGTCATACTTAATATTTTGCCCGGTTTTACCAACCTTTGGGCTCTCCAGTAGGGGCTTGAGTGCCGCCAACACATCTGCACGGGGCAGCTGTCCATCGGGGGCGGCATCCATGGCATGCCCGACAGGAATATAGGTCGCGACCAGCGGCTGCCAAGCGATGGAGATACCCACCAGCTCGGCGGTATGGGGGTTAAGATCCGTGGTTTCGGTATCCACCGCAAAACGGTCCAACTGCTTAAGCTTTTCCATAAAGGCATGAAACGCTTCATCGGTGGTGATCACCTCATACTGCGGTTCTTGGGGGGCGACTTCCTCTTGAGCTGGGGGGCGCTCCTCAACCCCGCTCTCTTGCATCTGCTTTTCTGCCTCCCGGGTCAGGGTGGCAAAGCTCATATCCTGATAAATATCCCGCAGTTTTGCCCAGTCAGGCCCTTGCATACGGGCTTTTTCCAGATCAAAGGGAAGGGGCACTTCACAATTAATAATGGCCAGTTGATGGCTCAGGCGGGCTGTTTCAGCCTGCTCGATCAGGGAGGCCCGCCGTTTGGGCTGTTTGACCTTCTCAGCATTGTGCAGCACACCCTCCAGATCACCATACTCACCAATCAGCTGGGCTGCGGTTTTAGGGCCAATACCGGCCACACCGGGTATGTTGTCTGAACTATCCCCTGCTAAGCCGAGCAGATCTGAGATATGCGCGGCATCCACCCCCCAGGTTTCCACCACATCCTCTGGCCCGTACCATTTATCTTTACCGCCATCAAACATCTTGACGTTGTCATCCACCAACTGCATTAAATCCTTATCCCCAGAGACCACCACCACATCCACACCGGCTTCCCGACCTTTTTTTACAAAGGTGCCAATGATGTCATCGGCCTCAAAGCCTTCCAGCGCAATCCGTGGAATATTAAAGGCATCGATCACATCGTGGATAATGGGAATTTGCACCCGTAACTCATCGGGCATAGGCTTACGGTTGGCCTTGTACTGATCGTCCATTTTATGGCGAAAAGTCGGGGCCTTGGTATCAAAGGCAATGGTGACAAAGTCTGGTTTTTCATCCTCAATCACCTTACGCAACATCTTGATAAACCCATAGATGGCATTGGTGGGAAAACCATCCCGGCGGCTAAGGTTACGTACCCCAAAAAAAGCACGGTACAGGTAGCCGGAGCCATCAATAAGGAATAGACGTTGGTTGGACATGGCGATCGCTTCCTGACCAGATCAAAAGGTTCTTAAATATCAGAGCACCCCCCAATGGGGAGGCCCAAGCTTAACGTGGCTGCTCCGCGGACGCAAAGCGTAGCTTTTAGGCAACCGCTCCCCTATGCTTGAGACCGATCTTTTCTTGGGGTTTTTTAAACATGAGCCGACACACCTACTGGGTTCTTGCTGCCTACTACGGGGCCTTTTTTGCGGCCTTGGGTATTATGCTGCCCTATTGGCCGCTCTACCTGGAAGAGATCGGCCTGGGTGCTGAAGAGATCGGTATTCTTATTGCCTTAATCCATGGCATGCGGGTTATTGGCAGCCCTCTGTGGGGCCACTGGGCCGATCAAGGCAGCCGTAAGCGCATTATTGTCATCACATCTTTTGCAACCCTAGGTATTTTTAGCCTCTATTTTTTTGGTACCAGCTTTTGGTATCTGGTGATGGTGACCATCCTCTACAGCTTCGTACATGCCGCGCCCCTGTCGTTGGTGGATGCCACGGCCATGGAGCAAGCCACCAAGCATAATGGGCAGTATGGTCGTATTCGGGTTTGGGGCTCCATTGGTTTTATCGCCGCGGCCCAGCTGGTGGGCCTGCTGTTGGATTGGCAACCCATTACCCTGATTTTGCCCATCATTACCCTGCTGATTGTGGCGGATGTTATCCTCGCCCTACTGATGCCAAAAGAGGATAAACATTGCGAAAAAGAGAAAAAGCCTGATCGGGCCATGATGGTGATCACCGATCCACGGCTTACATGGTTTTATCTGGCCGCTATTTTAATGCAGTTTTCCCATAGTGGTTATTATGGCTTCTTCTCTTTACATATGGAGGCAAGCGGCTATACAAGGGGTGAAATTGGCACCTTCTGGTCGATCGGTGTCCTGGCCGAAGTGCTGCTGCTTACATGGTCACGCCCCTTCTTAAACATTGGTGTTTCCAAACTGTTGCTGATCTCTTTGGTCTTAGCCTCGCTGCGCTGGAGTGTCTATGTCAGTACCAGCCACTGGCTCATCATCGCCCTTGTACAAACCCTACACGCCTTCTCTTTTGGTGCGTTCCATGTAGCCTCGATGAAAAGGCTACACGATTTAGCCCCTGCTGGACGCCGAGCCAGTACCCAGTCCTGGTATTCTGCCCTCTCTTTTGGCATTGGTGGTGGTTTGGGCATGGCCTGTTCAGGCTATCTGTATAAACAGATCGGTTCCGATGGGCTCTTTGCCGTTATGGCCGCTGCCGCCGCACTTGGTGTGGTTGCCTGCTATCGAGCGGTGGTGCTTTATCAAAGAAATCCCGGCAATGTGGTATAAAGAGATCGACCGTTAAGATTATGGATAGGATGATCCTATGACCGATACCCCCAAAGGCTTCGTGCCCTGCCCTGTAGAGCTACCCAGTGATGACCTGCGTCAAATGGTCCTACTGGGGCGTATACTGCATGATCTACGCACCAACCCAGCCTACCTGGAAGCCATAACACCGGAGCTACCCCAGGTTGCCCGCATGGATCCAGGCCACCACTCCGTTATGATGGGTTTTGATTTTCATCTCACCGATGAAGGTCCTCGCCTCATTGAGGTTAATACCAATGCGGGTGGCGGCCTGTTGGCCTACCGAGCCCATGAGCCGGAGTTTCAAGCAGAAGTCTTTGATGACACACCTTATGCACCAACCCGTCGTCATCAACAGGCCCTGTTGGATGCCTTTACCCAAGAGTGGTCACTCTTTCAGCAGGCCACAGGAATGGATCAGCGAGCCCTGCGCCGTATTGCCATTATGGATGAGAACCCCACGGAACAGTTTCTCTATCCAGAGATGCAGGCCTTTTCCCGCTTTTTCAAACATTGGGGCATAGAGGCCATTGTCTGTGGACCAGACGACCTACAGATGGACCGTTGCGGGGTTTACCATAATGGTGACCGTATTGATCTGTTATACATGCGCCATTGCGATTTCTACCTGGAGTCTGCCGAGCTGGCAGGGTTAAGAGCTGCCTATCTAAACCAGAGCATCTGTTTAACCCCTAATCCACATCTCTATGGGTTATTGGCGGATAAACGGCGTTTGGTACGCCTGTCAGATGCACAGTGGTTATCGGATCTTGGCCTTAGCAGCCGGCGCATTGATCAGCTCACCTCACTGCTGCCAACCTGCCGGGCTTTAACCAGCTTTACAGACCGTGACAGCTTATGGGCAGAACGCAAACAGTGGGTGTTTAAACCGGCAAATGCCCACGGCAGTCGTGGCGTTATTCTGGGCAAGTCCATGCGCCGAAACCGTTTTAATGAACTGGATGAAGCGACGACCCTACTCCAAAAAGTGGTCCCGCCATCCCAGGTGCAGTGCCCCAATGTAGAGAAACCCATGAAGCTGGATGTCAGACTCTTTGCCTATGCACGGCGTATGCTTGGTGTCACCGCTCGGGTCTATTCGGGGCAGATCACCAATTTTAAGGATCCACAGAGCGGTTACGCTCCGGTAAAGGTCTCGTGAAATCAAAGCATAACAATTGAACCGTAGCCATGGCCCTGCTATACAGAATATTTGTCTGAAAATTTGATACTTTTTTTACCTGGGGGAGTCACCTGCTCATGTCCGAAACCCATGAAGATATGTCCAAGCTCGGTGATCAGTTTCAACTGGCAGATCCCATGGAAGCTTTTTTGGGGCATGCCAAACAGGAAATTGAGCGGCTACAACAGACCGATCCTAAATTTGATCAACCTCTCTATGACGAAGCCCTGCAGATGGTCAACCAACGTCTGAGCTTGCGCCTGAAAGCGGCACAGAACCATGATCATTCATAGTCTGGCTGCAGAAAATCTCTTTCGCTTTACCCAGGTACATTTAAAAAACCTCCCTAAACAGGGATTAATCGCCATTGATGGCGATAATGAGAGTGGGAAAAGCTCGTTACTGGAGATGCTACTGCTGGGCTTGTACGGTCGAACCAGCCGCCTGCATGAAGAGTCTCTGGCACGGGCTGTTAAGTGGGGCACACACCAGGCCTCTCTAACCATGCTCTTCAGCGGCAATGATCAACGTCTGTATCAGGTCATCCGTTATCTGGACCCAGAGGGTGGCCACCGGGCCAATCTTAGCTTGGCCGATGATCCAAAGAACCCTTTGGTTAAAGGAGTTTCTGGGGTCAATGCAGCCATTATTCAAAAGATCGGCTTGGATTTTGAGACCTTTATGAGCTGTCTCAATTTAGGTCAGCAAGGCCCCGATACCCCCCGCCCCAACCCCCAAGTGTTACGTCGTATTTCCGGTGTTGATTATTTGGAGAAGGTGGCCGAAGAGCTGT
Organism: Magnetococcus sp. PR-3; assembly: GCF_036689865.1. Classification (NCBI taxonomy): domain Bacteria; kingdom Pseudomonadati; phylum Pseudomonadota; class Magnetococcia; order Magnetococcales; family Magnetococcaceae; genus Magnetococcus; species Magnetococcus organivorans. Next base: position 177,560 of record NZ_JBAHUQ010000005.1, on the reverse strand, counting down.
CAGATGAAGTCATTGAAATGGCTACAGAAAGCCAAAACAGTGGCCACGAGATTGAAAAAATTGAAGAGGAGCTGGAAGATCTGGATGTGATGATGGGTTCGCTGGATACCCTGCACAAGCAGCTGGAAGAGACCCTCTCCACCCGCCATACTCTGGACAAACAAATTCGCCAAATCCGCAGATTTTCCATGACCTTGCAAGATGCTACCCGACACCTGACAGAGAGCCCCCTACAACAGCTCACCCCCAATGATGATCTGGATCTTTGGCAAAAAGAGCTTGAGGGGGTGGAATCGGCGATGGATGGGCTGGATCGCCTATGCCAAGGCAATAAACTTGGTGTGGATGAAGCCCCAACACGCTTGTTGCGCCCTTTGATCCAACGGCGTATCTCCGCACTGGGGGAGCTCCGCACCCTGATGGGCGAAATCCGCAAACAGGGTGAAAAATGGCGACACTGGTTGGCAGAGGATAAAGTGCTGCATGCCCCCTTTACGGAAAAGGAGCAGGATGCAACCACCTACCCCATACGTCGCGCGACACTGCAGCACAAACGGGACAGCAAGGTGACCATGCAGCACCGCAGTGGTTGGCTGTTTGGCTTGACCATGTTGCTCACAGCAGCCACAACCACCTTATGGTATATGGCACAACTGGCTGTGGTGGAAGATCCTGGTATAACCACCAGTGACCACGGCCTATTAATGCAGCTACTGGGCAGTGAAAAAGAGCTGGGCCCCCGCTTTACAACCGTATTGGCCGTTGAAGGGAGTATTGCACTGCTTTCTGGCCTAAGCTTTTGGCTCTATACCTTGACCAAACACCGGGTTAGTAAACGCATCCATGCGCTGGATCAACAGGCCAAATATGGTCGTGAACAATTTAAACGGTTGGATGCACTCATCAAACGCCCCATGCTCTCACGTTTTTTGGAAATGATTACCCTAACCGATGCCCCATGGTCTGAGCGCCTAAATCGCTGGTTTGGTGAGATGGGCAATATGTTCATGAATACGCCAGAAGCCGCCGAAACCAAAGAGGTGTTGCGACAGCATATGGATGAGGTTGCTGATAAGTTGGCGCTTGACCGGCAAGTGTTGGATCATCGGTTGGAAAAAGCTCAAACTGAGCGAGAAAGCCTAACCGCCCGCCTTGATCAGCTTGAACAGGCGATTGATGAAGAGAATGAACGGCGGGAACGGGATGAGGTTTTGCGCGAAGCACTGCAAAGTTGCCACACCATTCACCGGACGCAGCGTCATGGTGTACGGGTTCGGGAGGTCAGCCTGGGCCTTTTACAAGGGGCTCAAAAGGCCTGCAACAGCCGGTTTCAACAAGAGCTTAAACGGTGCATGTCCACTTTAGCCCCTCGTTTTACAGGTCAACACTACCGCTATCTGGAGCTGGATAAGGAGATGAACCTCAGAACCCGGACCGGTGGCCGTGATGCCTTGGTCCCCATTTCTGACCTAAGTACCGGCGCCCAGCGACAGTTACAGCTGGTTTTGCGCCTAACCTTGGCCAAGGCCATAACGGCACATTCCGTCAGCGGCAACCAATGCATGCTACTGGATGAACCCTTTGCCTTTTTTGATAAAACCCGTACTGAAGAGGCTATGCAGGCCCTCTGTCAACTGTCGGCCCCGCTATCTCAACTATGGGTGGCCACACAATCTTTTTCTGAAGTTCTTGCTGAAGAGGGGCTGGTCCGCATAACCTGTAGGCAGGATCAAGAAAGCCTTATTGTTGATGGGAACGCTTTATGAAAAAATATTGGTTCGTCATATTAGGGGCCACACTGCTGGCCTATTCTGTCTGGACACCATCCGTCCAAGCTGAACCACGCATGATCCGTAACAAAGGTTCCGTGACCATGGTGGATGTCGCTTTATTGTGGTCACGTGCTTACCAAGCTACCGTTCCCCAATCCCACGATGCCGTGGTTGAGGTATTTGGTGGTGGGTCCGGCAATGGTATTGCCGCCTTAATTAATGGCCATGTGGATATTGCCAACTCCAGCCGCGCCATGAAAGCCCGCGAGATCAAACTGGCCAACCGTCGTCTACGCACCCAACCTGTGGGTTTTGTGGTGGGGTGGGATGCACTCTCCGCCATTGTCCACCCTGACAACCCCGCTAGCGCTTTAAGTGGCCAGGAACTTAAACGTATTTATGGTAAAAAAGGGGATGTTGAGCGTTGGAGTGACATTGGCATTACCGTGCCGGGTTGTAAAGATCAACGCATAAACGCCATTAGCCGTCGCATCAATACGGGAACGTATGCTTACTTTCGACATGCCGTCTTGGGTAAAAGGGGCTTAATGCGCCGGGATATTGCCTATAAACGCACCCGAGAAGAGATGGTGGATGCGGTGGCCAACGATCCATGTGCCCTAGGCTATATCAGCATCTCTCGACTGTCTGAACGGATTAAACCGCTCTGTTTAATCCGCAACAGCAAGAAGGGAGATCAACGCTACTGCGTGGATCAACAGGCTGAACTACGGGTCACCACAGACTACCCCCTGCTACGCCCCCTTTACATGTACACCTTAGGTGAACCAGACCCCCAAGTTAGAAGTTATCTGGACTGGGTACGGGGTGACCAAGGGCAGCGTATGGTCAAGAGCCATGGCTTTATTCCCATTGGGCATGGTGGGCAGGGACAGACTTTCTAGCCCTATAGATCTATAGGACCGAGCACAACGGCCCATGCCTGAATTTGGCATGGGCCTTTTTGTTGCGCCTGACACCCGTTTTTGCATGCTTTCTATCCAATAATTATGGGAGAATGTTACTTTAACCCTCTGCTGACACCTGGGATGATGCCGCTAGCATGATTACAGATATGCTCACGAAGCTGTTTCGGCCTCCAACACAACCGGCCATTCGACCCACTGAGCCCATGCGCCTAATGGGTGAGCGTATTCGTATTGATCTCTCAGCCCTGCCTCTGACCCTGACGCTGGGCCGCAATGGCTCCACCATTCTGGTCATGGCAGAGCCCGGTCATTCGGATGCCATCATGTTGGTCAATCCCACCCGCTATTTTGACCGAGCACATGGCTTTATACGCCTAAAATTGAATACCCCACTGATTTTGGGACGGGATCAACCCCAGCAACAGAGCCTGTTTGGGTTGGCCTCTGATGTGGCCATGCGCCATGTCGAGCTACGCTTGACCGCGCAAGAGTTGTGTCTTAAAGAGCTACACACCGATTTTGGTATGGTTGTAGCCCCGGCGGATGCCACCCTCAAGCAACAGATCCAATCTCTTAAGAATGAACGGCTGGAAACACTGCTGGCCCCTTTTCCAGACCCCCTTCAGCCGCTAGCCGCGCCTGAAGCTTTGGATCTTTTACAGCGTGCTGCAACCAGCCAACAGCAAGATCCTTTTCGCCCAAAAAATAGCCTGGGCAATCTGGGAAGCCTACTGGAACTGCCCGAGCATATGGAACCCATCTTGGTGGGGGATCTCCATGCGTGTGTGGAAAACCTGCTTGCCATCCTCAACTGGGGGGGGTTATGGGATGGTTTGCAAAGTGGCACACAAGCCCTGATTATTCTTGGAGATGGCGTACACTCTGAACGGGATGGCCAACTTGATCAGATGGAGAGTTCCATCTTGATGATGGACCTGATTCTTCATCTCAAAACACTTTTCCCCCAACAGGTGTTCTATCTCAGAGGCAATCATGACAGCTTCTCGCCACGCATCTCTAAGGGGGGAGTACCACAAGGCAAGCTCTGGCTCGATGCCCTGCTTGAAAGGCGGGGGGAGTCCTACGTTGCCCTTATGGATGAGTTCTACAACCAGCTCCCACTGGTTGCCGCAGGACACCACTTTTTAAGTACCCATGCCGCCCCACCCCGCGCCAAGGCTGACCGGGATATGATCATCAATGCCCAGAATTACCCTGGCCTGGTTAACGAACTGCTGTGGAACCGTATGCGAGGACAGCACTATCCCAGCGGGTATACCAAAGGGGACATCAAACGTTTTCGCAAAGGCATGGGGTTACCCCCAGAGACCCCTTTTATTGTGTCACACACCCCATTGAACCGTAACCAGACCTTATGGATACATGCCGGAGAGATGGAGAACCACCACATTGTCTTTAGTGGTTTAAGTCAAGAGATTGGGCTGTTTGTTGGTTTGGGTGATTGCCTGATCCCTCTGATCTTACCAACCGTTCCCTGCCCTGAGCTGGTGAGCACACCCGAGGCATAACACCGCCAAACCGGGATCTTAACCAAGTTCGGCAGGTACGCACATGGGTATATCCAACCCAGCGATCACCACCGTCCCCCCCCCTTCTCATCCGTGACCCAAGGGCCTTTGATCTTGCCGCCACGCATCTCCAGGATAAGAGGTGGGCTGTATAACAGATCACAACTTCTCTATCCTCCTCTTGTCACCTATAATACTTAGGAATCTACATGGTTATGATAGAGTTGTGGCTATGATCGCAGAGAGATCGAGCGCGACTATCACGCATCCGGTCCTTAGGCTTTGCCTTCGCCAGAGCCTAACTCCCAATGACTCTTAAGCTGGAGTAAACTTTAGATGGGCACATTGCCACACGCGATGGATGGCGTATCCCACTCTCCATCTGATCCAACGGTTAGCATCTTGATTACCGCATATAACCGTGAGGATTTTGTTGGAGAAGCCATTGAAAGCGTCATTCAGTCGACCTATACAGACTGGGAGATGATCATCGTTGATGATGGATCTCTGGATGCCACCTACGATTTGTGCTGCCGCTATGCCGAAAAAGACCATCGTATTCATGTATACCGCAATGAGACCAATTTAGGGGACTACCCCAACCGCAACCGTGCGGCAGAGTTGGCCCGAGGTCGCTATTTAAAATATGTAGACTCCGACGACCACCTCTACCCCCATAGCTTGGCCTATTTGGTTTCTTTGATGGAGGAGCACCCAGAGGCAGGTTACGCCCTTTCACAAGACAGTTTTGTTAACCGCCCTCATCCCATCCTGCTCTCACCCTATGAAGCCTATTTTATCAATTTTTTCCACTACAACCTGTTTGTTCGCTCCCCCAATAGTGCATTTATACGAACAGATGCCTTCCGTCAGATTGGCGGGTTCAGTGGTAAACGGCATGTGGGTGATCATGAGATCTGGCTGAAACTGAGCCGTCATTACCCGCTGCTAACCACCCCCCCCGCACTAGCTTGGGACCGGACCCACCCTGGTCAGGAAAAATCCCTTAATCGGGAAAAAAAGCTGGGTATGCATCAGCAAATACAACAAGAAGCGCTGGAGCATAACGACTGCCCCCTTAACAACAGAGAACGTCAATGGGCTTGGCATAACGTACAGCGCAGTTACCGTAAGGATATTTTTTTCACTCTGTTTAGATATCGGCAACTACGTAGAGCTATCAATATGAAACGCTATCTCAACCTATCTTGGTTTTCCATACTCAAGTTTCCTATCTCAACACGCTTTATGCCTCCTATGCCCAGTAAGTGGGACTAAGCTCATGTGCGGGATTTTAGGCTGGGTCGGACCAGGCGTGGCGGAACCAAAGCAAGCTAAGGCGCAGACCATGCCCGCCCTTAAGGCGTTGCGTCCACGCGGTCCTGATGGAGAAGGGCTAGAAGCAGGTCAACATTGGGTTTTGGGACATACCCGGTTGGCCATCCAGGACCTCAGCGCAGGGGGTTATCAACCCATGCGGGCCGAACAAGGCTCTCTGCTTACTTTCAATGGCGAAATCTATAATTACCGTGAGCTTAAACAGGAGCTCCAAGCACTTAACTACCGCTTCAACTCGACCAGTGATACCGAGGTCTTACTCCAAGCATTAAACTGTTGGGGGATCGCGGCCCTACAAAAACTGCATGGTATGTTTGCCTTCGCTTGGCTGGATCCCCAAAACAACAGGCTCATTTTAGCCCGTGATCGTTTTGGGGTTAAACCGCTCTGTTATACATATGATCAGGAGAATTTCTGTTTTGCATCGGATCTACATAGTTTAAGAAAATTGCCCATGACCTCTTTGGAGGTTGATCCAATCTCTGTACGTAATTTCTTAACGTTGGGCTATATCCCTTCACCCCGTTCTATTTTAAAAAATGTGGCCAAACTGTTACCAGGTCACCATATGAGCATTCAATGGAACAGCTCTAAGGTAGACGTGGGTACACAAACCCCCTATTACAGTATTGCATCCATACCACCCAATACGACCCACCTGAGTGCAGACGACCGGCTGAATGCCTATAAAGCCCATGTGGAACAGGCGGTTGATTATCGTCTGGTCAGTGATGTACCCGTAGGAACCTTAATGAGTGGTGGGATCGACTCGACCATGGTGACCTTACTCTCTGGCCAATTAACCGGGGGGGATATAACCAGCTATACCATGGGGTTTAAGGGGAGTGCGCTGGATGAATCAACCTATGCCCAACAGATAACCGAACATATTGGCTTGCAGAATATTCAATTTCAGTTAGGTGACAGCCTGGATGCACTGCAACAAGCCTTCACCGTTTTTGATGAACCTTTTGCAGATGAATCTCTACTCCCTACCCTCTCCCTAACCGAGCAAGTTGCCCAACATACCAAGGTTGTGCTCTCGGGGGATGGTGGAGATGAAGCGGCATTTGGTTATTCATGGCACCATCAAATGCAGCAACTCAACCCATGGAACCGGTTACCCCCTTGGATGCGAAAACTGGTTGGGTTTTGGGCACCCCGCATACGCCCCACGTGCAGGGCAACAGCGGTTACCATTGCGCAAAAAGACAGAATGTCTCAATGGCTTGCCATGCGAGGATGGAAGGATAGTCATCAGATAAACCGCTATCCTGTTGTGGACTCTATGCAGTTGGAGCCGTTGGCAGAGAGTTTTACATGGCAAAGCGGTGAGCTCTCCAAGATCCACGATCCCCTGGAGTGGGTGGGACGGTTGGATTTAATGCTCTACCTACCCGAAAATCTCATGGTTAAAATTGACCGGACCAGCATGGCCCATGGTTTGGAAGTGCGAGAACCGCTTTTAGATCACACACTCATGGAGTGGTTGCTGTCCCTGCCCAAAGAAAACCGCTATGACTCACAGAAGGGATTGAGTAAGGTCCTTTCTCATCAACTCCTTGCTGAGCATTTACCCAAGAGGTTATTTGAAAGACCTAAGCAAGGCTTTATTCCAGACAGCACCAAACTGTGGGAAGGTGAACTTCGCCGTACTCTGGAACAAACCATTCACCAGCTGGAGAAGCATGCACTTCTACCCGTTGCCCTACCAGAGCCCTTTCAAACCTGGGCAAGCTACGCCCAACATATTGGCCCTTCTGCCCCAAACCTGCTGTGGCGCATAACCTGCTTTCGACTCTGGTTAGAAAACCACAAGCTCTACACCAGATCCCGGTGATACCTGCATCCAACCCAACAGCAGGTTATTCATGCACAACAGACCCCACGATGAACAGGTGATCTTTTTCTGCTCATGCGTAGGGTTATGCCACCTGATCGGTGAAGCCTAAAAAATTCACCCTGCCGATGCTTATCCCACCCAAACCATCCTCAAGACTTTGCCATACCAACAGCCCTAAATGGCATAAAGAGGCATCGTCCAACCGAGCAAGATTAACAGATCAAGCCCCACCCTTTTACAGCCCTACCCCAAAGCGGCCAACCCTTTGGAGGCTTTACCGCACACAAGCTCACAGTACGTGATCACCTGCCATAACCGTTGTAAACCGCCTACACACCACAGGGGATTTTAAAAAAGGCCCATCGTGCCCTAAAAAAAACGCGGTGATCTTGCGACCACCGCGTTTTTTATTCAATTGGGCTGTACGTCAGCTTTAGTTACCAAAGATTCCTTTGATAATAAAGAAGATACCAGCAGCCAACAGACCACCAGCAGGCAAGGTAACCAGCCAGGAGAGGAAGATCCCGCCCAGTACCCGCATATCCAACGCACCAATACCTCGGGCAAAGCCCACACCCATCACTGCACCCACAGCAATCTGTGTGGTCGAAACAGGCATACCGGTTTTAGAAGCCAAAACCACGGTCACCGCAGAGGCCAAAGTCGCACTGTAACCTCGGGTTGGTGTCAGCTCCGTAATTTTAGTACCGATGGTTTGCATCACCTTATAACCCATGGTGGCCAAACCGATGACGATACCACCACCACCAAGCAGCAGAATCCAAATAGGCAGGCCAGCTTTTTGCGCAACTTCACCATTGGATTGAACGATGGAAACAACCGCAGCCAAAGGACCAATACCATTGGCCACATCGTTTGAACCATGGGCAAAGGCCATGGCACAAGCGGTAAAGATCATCATCGGCATGAATACCTTCTCTACGCTGGCGTAGTGGTATTCACGATCGGCACTTTCATCCATCTCAACCTTCATGATCATACGCTTACCGACGAGGGCAACGATTAGACCAATCAAACTGGAGAGCAAGAAGCTCTCAACCATGGTGAAGTCAAGCTTCAGATGTTTCAACCCTTTCCACAAGGTCACCAAAGCGGTGATAAAGCCCACCATGAAGACATAGATAGGCCCCCACTGCTGGGCTTTTTTGAAGGGGTTATCTGTATTCAAGATCAATTTTCGAATAGAGACCATCAACATATAGGCGATGGAGCCACCGATAATGGGTGATACGATCCATGAAGCGGCAACTTTACCGATCTTGCCCCAATTCACCGCATCAATCCCAATGCCGACCATGGCAAAACCAACAATGGCACCAACAATGGTGTGGGTGGTGGATACAGGCCAACCTTTGGTTGAGGCAACCATCAGCCAGATCGCAGCCGCCAAAAGGGCCGCTAACATACCGAAGACCAAAAGTTCCGGGTTGGCCGCAATGGGCTCCGGATCAATAATCCCCTTACGAATGGTTTTGGTCACCTGACCACCGGCAACGAAAGCACCAGCAAATTCAAAAATGGCGGCAATTAAGATTGCCTGTTTAACGGTGATGGCCCCTGAGCCCACCGAGGTACCCATGGCATTTGCCACATCATTGGCACCAATGCCCCAACACATATACAGGCCAAAGATAATGGCCATGAACATGAAGATTGTGCCGTGTTCCTGAATAATTTCCATAGAGAGATCCCCTGACTGCTCTGATCAGTTACCGATTAGCGTGCAATAAGAAGGCGCAGGCGATCGCCCACCTTCTCGGCATAGTCCCCCAGATTTCCGATGTCCCGGATCATCTGGTAGAGCATTATTGTCACCACCGGTTTGATCTCATCTTCACGGGCAAACAGGGATTGACATAAAGCGATACCCAAGTGATCTGTCTCATCTTCCAGATCACTGAGCTCTTTCAACATTTTTTCAACCAACTCAGACTCACGACCACCAAAGCCTGTCTCAAGCAGCTCATCCAGCTCTTCAATGGCTTCACCTGCCTTTTCACAGGTTGCCACACAGCGCACAGAGAGTTCAGCAAACTGGGCACACATACCACTTGGCGGTGACAGATCTTCACGCAGGGTCAATAGACCTGCAATATCCTGGGCGGTATCTGCAATGGCATCCTGCATATCCAGGATCTCCAACAAATCTCGCCGAGCAACAGGCATAAACAGCGAGTTAGGCAGATGGGCTCGAAGATCATTTTTCAGATCATCGGCCTTATTTTCCAACTCAAAAATTTTATCTTTAACCTTATTCAATGCATCACGATCATTGTTCTCAAGTGCCTTAAACAGATCAGGGACCTGCTGCACACAAGTGACAACGGTTCGCATATGCTCTTGCATCGGTTTAAAGGGTGATCGCCCCAATAGCGAGGCCAACGGATTGGTGGTGCCCATGGATCTGCCTCTCCTCTTAGTCAAAGTCACTGAACTGAAATGAATGGACACATAATCCGATAACAGCATCTGTCACAGATGGTGCCCTGCATCCTTTACCAAGCTGGTCAGAATGGTCCTCCGAAATTGAGAGAGGTCAGCATTCATGAGAACCCTCCCCATTCACCGAAAAAACGACCCGCCAACTGGTTTTTATCGTTATGAGAAACTCTACACCACACTAGAATGACCTGACAATGTGACAGTCTTATTCACCTTTCTGTGACTTTTCTGCGTCATTCGCATTTTTTTGTGATGATTTTACAGAAAAATCTAGCCGCAATAGTTCAGATAAGCATCTTTTGGTGAAATCCACATCTAGAAAAGGAGAATTAAGCGATAAAAAAACACCAACGAGGCGTTTCGCTTCTCATTACGATCAGCATGGTCTGCATTTTTGTACAAAAGGGGAGTGGGTCGATGTTGCGCAGCTCAGGAACGAAAGAGGTGCTCACGGGGCATTGTTCAGATCAAGCGTACGAAGAAACAAACGAGAGAGATGGACGAACAGGGGGGGGGATGGGGCCCAGGCAAGCACACAAGGGTTGCCGCCCGCACGGGTTACCATAAACCTATGCTATGGGGCATAACACAGGATAATACCTGAGTTGCGCAAAATGGCCAAGCACAGGTGTGTTAAACCGCTTTACCCAATAAGCAACAACAAAGCGGTTTCTGCCAGCAATGCCATCAACAAAAAAGCAATGACCATGACCATCCACTGCGAACTCTGCACTTTTTGAGAGAGGAGTTGAGAAAAATCCAACAACTCCTGACGCAAGAAAAGTGATTCCGAAGCCGTTTGAAGATGCTGGGACAGTCGCTCCAAAAACAGACGGTCAGACTCACGAAAATCACGTTCACCCAACGTATTCCGTACTAAGATCGCCCCAGAAGCCCCTTGTCCTGAAAGGTGAGCAATGGGGACACACAGCGCATTGCGGGTTTCAGGCAACACATCCTTGGATGGTGAATTCAGTCCATGAGGCATGGGCTCCACCACATGGTAGACCCCTTCACGTATGACACGAGAAACTAACGCACAGCCCGGCGCTTGCCCCTCTGTCGCTTGGGCAAGCAGTGGCATTTGATCCCCATCACTGCCACAGGCCAGCCAGAAGTCGTCGCCATCTTGCTGACGAATAAAAATAGCACAAGAGGCTACATCCAGAGCTTTAGGTACCATCTCAACAAACAGTGCCAATAGCTCTTTGTTGGCACGCTCGCTCCAGGAACGGTTTAGTACCCGCTGGCGCAGCTGCACCTGATCCATGGTCTGCAACAACTCTTTGGATGAGAGGTGGCGTTCCTGAATGGAAAAAGCCTGGGCATTATGAATGGCAACCGGAGGGGCATCCACATCTTCACGGATCAAAATACGCATACCAGCTTGATGCATAAACATCGCAAGCTTTTGGTAGACGGCCAGCTCATGCTGCACTTTGGCCAAACTAAGCCCTTGATCTACAGTGTGACTACCTGCTTTTGCCCGTTGTTGGCGCCGTTTGAACATGAGCTGAGCATCAGGCAAAACAAACTCAAACAGATACCGACTACGGAAATCCGTTGCAAAAGGTCCTGTTTTGCGGGGGGGTAAGATAATACGGAACAGGTCGACCTCTAAAAAATCGGGATCATCCAGTTCATCCAGCTCATAGACCGGCACCGCTTTTTCAAAGCCGACAAAGGGGATAAGGAAATGAACTTCACGCGGACGCATATGCAGGGCTGGTGATTTCCACCAATCCTTCTGCGTTAGGTCAATAATCCCCTCGTCAGGCCATCCATCCAGATAGGCAATCAACGTACTTTTACCCGATCCGGGGGGGCCGGTGACAATCAGGTCCCTGAATACAGCATCCTGAGGGTAGCGCACACCCTTTAACTCTTTATGGGCAGAGAATGGCTGCGTTTGCAACACAACTTCCTCCATCTGTCCATCCTCCCTTTAGCAAAACAATGTCTCTTCGTACGATAAGCACAACACAATCATTTGATCTGCATGTGTCTCACCGGTAACAATCCACCCCATATTTCAAATACCACCCTGTCATAATGGCATATGCTATTGAATATTTAGGTGTTCTTATAACCTTAAAAAGCATTCCATACTTAAATAGTGCTACTTATTTTGCGATATGGAACGCACTCATTCTAAATCAACATGTCGTGTTTGTAAATTTTATGTGACTTTATGATGGAGTTCTTGCTATTTTTGATATTGGACATACCACGATTTGTTCTGGTTCCCAACCTTCGTCGTTGCATACATAAACATATGAAGAAGCATATATCTTAAGGCTTTCTATGCTTGTGTTGCATGACATGCCATACCGGTTATCTACGTTTGTGTTAATGATATTGAGAGTGGCCTTATGATCCGTAAAATATTCCTGCCTATTATCTGTCTTCTTCTGGCATATGGCTTTTGGGTAAGCCCTGATTTTAAGGAAATTGCCGCAGGTGTTGCCATCTTCCTGTTTGGCATGGTCTCCATGGAGGAGGGCTTCCGTATATTCTCAGGCGGTGTTCTGGAAAAAATCCTGCGTCACACCACAGATAAAACCTGGAAGTCACTGAGCTTTGGTGTTGTCAGTACAACATTAATGCAATCCAGCTCACTGGTTTCGGTCATTACCATTTCATTTGTCAGCGCGGGTTTACTGGGCCTACAAGAGGGCATTGGTATTATCTTTGGGGCCAACTTAGGCACCACCACCGGTGCTTGGTTGGTGGCTGGCCTGGGGCTGAAGGTTAAAATTTCAGCGTATGCCATGCCCATGTTGGTTTTTGGTGTGATTGGATTGTTCCAAAAGACACCCGCTTGGCGCGGTATCGGCTACATTCTGGTGGGTTTAGGGCTGCTCTTCTTGGGTATTCACCATATGAAAGAGGGCTTTGAAACCTTTAAATCTTCCATCGACCTTTCTCAGTTTGCAGTAGGTGGTTTAAAAGGATTATTGCTCTTTACCGGTATTGGTGTTTTTGCCACGGTTGTTATGCAGTCCAGCCACGCGACCCTGGTCTTGATCATTACAGCCTTGGCCGCTGGCCAAATTACCTATGAAAATGCCTTGGCTTTGGCCATTGGTGCCAACATCGGTACAACCATCACGGCCATCATTGGTTCTTTAAGTGCCAACGTGGCAGGTAAACGATTGGCAATGGCCCATCTAATTTTCAATATTGCCACAGGTCTGCTGGCCATCGTCTTTATGATGCAGATCTCACAGGCTGTTGATGTGGTCAGTAGCTATGTGGGAATTTCCGCCACCGATTACACCTTAAAACTGGCTGTTTTCCATACTCTGTTTAACCTGTTGGGGCTGTTGGTCATGCTCCCTTGGTTAGGCTGGTTGGTTACCTTTTTGGAGCGCACCTTACAAGACAAGCAACAGGATCTGGTTACCGCCCAATATCTGCATGATGCCAACCGCAGCATCCCAGCAGCCTTTTTGGAGTCTCTACGTAAAGAGGTCATTCACCTCTATGACAATGCCGTTGGCATCTCTCTTCAAGCGCTCAACTTGGAAAATAATGACATCGACCACCCCACCGATGCCTGTGATCTGGTCAAAGAGCGACGTAAAGTGATGGAGATGGATGTGGATGAGCTCTATGACCAACGCATTAAGGGTCTATACGGCACCATCATTGAATTCTCCGGCACACCAGAGTTTAACATGTCGTCAGAAATGGCCTCCCGGCTGTTTGAACAGCGGGTTGCCTGCCGAAAAGTGGTTGAGGCGATTAAAGATGTCAAACATATGCGCAAAAACCTGGTGCGCTATGCCAACATTGATAATCCAGCCATTCGTGATGAATATGATAAAATCCGTGGGCAGATGCTGGATCTACTTCGCTCACTGGCTGAAGTACGACTTGAAGCCACTGAGCAAAGTGATACACTAACGGTGCTTTCTTTGGATACTCTGCGTGTGCGCATTGAAGACAGTGATGTACTGGCCAATGACAATTTGGACCACCTTATCCGTAATAAAGAGATCACGGACAAGATGGCAACATCACTGATGAATGACAGTGCTTATGCTTATGACATCTCCAAACGACTGATTCAAGTTGCCGAATCTGTTTTTGTACCGTTTAATGAAGAGAGACTGCGTGACGCTGAGCGTGCTATTTCCTTGAGCGATGAGGAACTAGAAACGGTTATGGATCACGGGGGGGCACAGAACGGTTCATAATGACCACCCCGGATCATCTATTTTTACCGAGGAGATGTGGGGATGAAGCTGGGCAAAGCATTAGACCGCCTGGAAGGTCTGTTTGACGCAAAAAAATCCAAGCAAAAAGATCAATGCGAGGATATGCAAGAAGTCCTGAAAAAGCTTAAAAAGAAAGAAAAAAAGCTGCAGGAAGAGATTGCTGAAGAGAAAAACGAGAAGCACAAAAAACGGTTGGAAAAAGATCTCCGTGTACTCCAGACTCACTGGAAAAAAGCGAATAAGATCTGCCGAGGTTTAAAACACTAACACCCGGCATGAGAACCAGAATGGATCCAGAGCCCAGCGCTTGTTATAATCGCTGGGCTCTTTCTATTTATTCTTCATCATAGCCGGTATATACGATGCGTAGTCCAAGCTCACGTCTTCAGACCCTATTCTTTTGGGCCGTTCTGTTTCTTTTAGCTGGCGTTGTGTTTGGTCCAATGCTGGAACGTTTTTTAATCTCTTTTCAGGCTGAGCCCCGTGCGGTTACCGCCCGTGGCACCCTGGCAGATGATGAACGTAACACCATTGATATTTTCAAAGCGGCCAAGCCTTCCGTTGTCTATATCACCACGCTCAAACATGTACGCGACTACTGGACCCGCAATATTCTTAAGACCCCTCAAGGTACGGGCTCGGGTTTTGTATGGGACAACCAAGGCCATATTGTGACCAACTGGCATGTGGTTAAAAAAGCTACAGAGGCTATTGTACGCCTCTCTGATCAATCCAGTTTTAATGCGGTTTTGGTGGGGGCAAGCCCAGAACATGATCTGGCCGTATTGCGGATTGATGCCGGTGCAGGCATGGTCCCTCCCCTTCCCATTGGGGAAAGTCATAACCTGCAAGTTGGGCAGAAGGTTTTTGCCATTGGTAACCCCTTTGGTTTGGACCATACCCTAACCACCGGTGTCATTTCTGCTCTGGAGCGCAGCATTGATAATGAAGAGGGTGGATCCATTGAAGATCTTATTCAGACCGATGCCGCCATTAACCCCGGTAACTCTGGTGGCCCGCTGCTGGATAGTGCAGGGCGTTTAATTGGTATTAATACCGCCATTTTCAGCCCATCAGGTGCCTATGCCGGTATTGGTTTTGCGGTACCCGTTGATGTGGTTAACCGGGTTGTTCCCCAGTTAATTGCCCAAGGTCGTTACCAGCGCCCAAGTTTGGGTATTCGAGCCAGCGACCAAACCAGTGAACAGATTCTTAGTCGCTTGGATGTTGAGGGTATTTTAATTCTTGGTATTGAGTCTGGATCAGCCGCTGACCATGCGGGCCTTCATGCCAGCCGGCTGGAAAACCGAGGTATTGTCTTAGGGGATGTGATCGCCGCCATTGGCAAGCAAAGAGTTAAGAATATAGGTGAGTTACAGCAGATCTTAGAGCAGTACCGGGTTGGGGATAAAGTATTGGTTACCGTATGGCGCCAGGGTGAGACGGTGCAGGTACCTGTGATTCTGGGCAATCCCTAAACAGCCTCTACTTAAGCATCTGTTGCAGGGTAGCAGGGGTATGATACACCCCACCAAGCTCATGCATAAAAAAATGACAATAGCGATCAATACGGTTCAAAAATTCCTGTAACTGGGTCTCACTCTGCACATAAGGGGTATGGCCTTTTTCCCAACTGGGTGAATGAAAGCTTAAGGTAAACAGACGTTCACCTTTACCCATCAACCACTGTGTCAATTGTTGCAAGTCAGCCTGCTCGAACCCCTCAGGTGAAAGACGCAATCGACTGAGCAACCCCAACCGAGAGAAAATCCCCCCCAGTTTAAGAGGCTGAGCCCACGTACTTTGTAGATAGGGTTGCAGGTATGGCCCCCAGCGATGCAGCCCCCCCATAAAACCACCGGTGGTGGGCAGACAGAGCAGCCGCTGTTTACCCGCGGCAAAGGTAAAAGGGGTATATGGGTAGCGGCTATGGTCTGGCCCACCGTCGACCGATTGATCAAATCCTGGTGAGGGGCTTAGATCAATGTGATAGCCCAGCTCAGCCAAAATCTCCGCACTATTTGGCCCAAAGCCATAACGTCCTGCTTTATAGATAACCGGTCGTTGGCCAAAATTGGCTGTAATGGTGTGCGTCAGCCGCTCTAGTTTTTCCTGCTCCAAAGCATAAGGTAGGTTACCCGGATATGCATTGTGGGTATTAACCACCTCATCATGGGGTGGCGAGACCCAAGGGTGCAGATGTGCACCAATCATACAGCGATCCTGGGCCAATAGTGCGGCTAAGGGCTCATAACCCTGGGGCTGTGAAGCCACAGGATGGTCCACAACATAGATCGGCTTAATACCATAACGGTCAAAGATCTCCTGCACCCGGTGCACATGGCGCATATGTGAAACATCGGTCTGGGCCCGATCAAAGGGGGCATGCCAATCAAACACCTCTTCGGTATCCACCACCACTTGCAACATGGGGGGGTGATCCTTACTGAGAGGTTTAAGCTGTATGGCGGAATGCATCATCGCTACTCCAGGGGTAACGCGACCTGCTCAGTATACAGGTAGCTCAACTGCTCTGGCCGTAACCGTTCACTTTTTAAGCCCATAGCCATACCGTAATCTTCGACCCGGCCTTTGGTCAATGTCGGCACCAAACGCTGCTCTACATGGGCAGAGGGCAAACCTTTGCCCAACAACCACCGTGACCACATACCATGATGAGCAACAAAGGTCTCTGCAGCACCCACATGCATCAGCACCGCACCGGGTAGACGTTTCCACACCCCTCGACGCCAAACCAGATGACAGGGCGCCTCATTTTTCCCACCCAACAGAACCGCCTGATCCAGCCAAGCAAAGTCAGCATGATCCAGCCAACGCTGTTGCTCTGCTTTGGGTAAACTGGCGCGGGCGGCATCCCCCATTAGGACTTTAGCGTTGGGATCCCAACCCAGTGGAGGCAGCAGCACCCGACGCGTTTGTGCAACCATTTCAAAACCCAGTAGTTTGTAGATCTTGCATACCATCTCACTGGGCGTGGTCCCAATCACCGTTTGGTCGGGTTGTTTAATAATCGCCTTTAAAAGCCCCATGGACATGGCACTGTAAGGCTCCAACACACGCCAACTGGTCAAATTACAAAGTCTCTCTAAGCGACCATTGATCTGCTGCTGGCTATAGATGGCAGCCAATACCCCAACAACATCACCTTTTTCCCTTAACATATAACCATGGTTCGGCTTATCCACCATCCAAGGCTGTTTGAACGCCGTATACCACTGATCAGGGGTAATACGCGGATTCATCTGTCGGTGTAAAAAATCACACACCCCTTGAAGATCCTCATCCTTTATGGGTAACAGCTCAACCATTTTTGCCTACTCTCTTTACCATCCCACTAAAATCATCTCTGCTCCGCGCAGTGTAATGACTTACCCACTGTTTCACCACCGTTGCTTTGTTCGCCATTTCGGTATCTTGTTATGCACACCTAACAGGTATTGATTTTTTTTATCGAAGAAAATGAAGCGCGGGTTACTCTAAACTTTGATCAACCGGTAAAGGATCACCTTAAAAAAGCACGATGCTCGTACCCATTCTATTTTAAACCATCACATTAAAGCCCACATTATCCACCCCATTCACAGAGATGCATAAACTCATACTCATATCCATACATACTACTCATTTATGGGTAGAATAACGGCATAACATGATATAACCAAAAATAATTTCATAATTAATCGCGCTAAAAAAGATTGACGATGCCTTTGCTCATCCTTAAGGTATTCAAATTGCTTTATCGGTAGATAGGTCAAACTAATCTGCCACATCCACTGAGGTTTACCATGAGCTGTTTTCAAATCAGTATGGGTCTATCCACGTTTTGGATCTTCAGCACCCTTTTTCTCTTGGGTAAAGCCAATGCCCTGCAAGATCTGGCCTGGATCTCGACCATCGGTATTGTCATTTTCTGTTCGGGTATCATCTTTCATATCCTCTGCGAACCCAACAAGAAGCATAAAGAAGATAAAGACCCTGCTACAGAAAAAGTTTAGAGCGGCTCATATCTTGGGCTACCGCCCTATATGTTTAAGGGGTTCACATCCCCAAACCATGTAGACCGATTGCTTCTAGACGCCACATCGACACCGGGTTACACTAATACTACACATAGTTCTATGTATTTGTAGGGGTTAGGAGTAACCAAAGCGATGACGCACCGCCCATCTATTCTGGCTTTGGCGCCCCATAGTTGGCATGACCGTTGGTTAAGCCGCCAACAACTGATGTCCCGACTGGGGCAGCGGGGTTGGCCGGTCACCTACAGCTATGGCCCCCTCAATGTGTGGCAAAGAGACACCCCTTTATGGCAACAGGCGGGTTGGTTCGGCCACATTGAACAGACCGACCATGTTCAGGTCGACCAGCCTGGACGTTGGTTTCCCACCTGGAGCCGCTACGCATGGTGGCAAACTTGGGCACTCAACACCCATATCGCCCGCATGCAACAGGCGATGGGCCAGCCTGATCCCAGCCAGCAGATTCTATTTCTTTTTCATCCCTCTTTCTGGCCCTATGTCGAGCGTTTAAACCCCCGCCATGTGGTCTATCATATCTATGATGTCTTCTCCATTATGGATAGCTGGAACCCGCAACTGGAAGCTTATCAACAGCAACTGGTTGAACGGGCCGATCTGATTACAACCTCCTCTCAAGGTATGTTGGAACAGCTGCCTGATCCCGGCCCAGGCAAAGCCAAACTGCTCAACAACGGCGCCGACCCCTACCCCTTTATACAGGCCGATGGTTGCCCCTGCCCGGATGACCTCGCTGCTATACCCGGTCCACGTATTGGCTATGTTGGTACCGTCAACTCTAAACTGGATCTGGAGATGATTCTCTATGTGGCCAGCCGCTACAGCCGTTGGCAGTGGGTCTTTATTGGCCCCGTCATGCTCAATGGACAGAGCCAACGGGATCAACAAGCCCGGCACCTATGGGCACAGTGCTGCGCCCTGGATAATGTGCACCTGTTAGGGGCCAAAACCCGTCAGGATGTCCCCGCCTATGTCCAGCATATGGACGTTAATACCATCTGCTATCGCATCCGCCCGGATGATTGGGTGGTACACGGCTACCCCGTTAAGCTGCATGAATATCTGGCTACGGGTAAACCTGTGGTCGCCGCCGCGCAACATGCGGTCGCCAACCAGTTTAGCCATGTCGCTGCCATTGCCCACGATCCTCAGCAGTGGGCCGATGCCATTGAGGCCGCACTCACCACCGGTGGTGTCGGCACCCCCCAGACCCGCCGCGACGTAGCGACCCAAAACACCTGGGACCAACGAACCAGCACTTTAGAAGAGTGGCTCCTGGACCTATTGATCTAGTCACGCTTTTTCAAATAGATACAACCCAACATCCTGCCGATACGCCACCCTGGCACAAAAGCTGCTGCCTGCTTACATAAGTTGACACTTTTTCAGATCCCAATTAGGCCACGGCAGGCCGAGAAAAACCAAGGATTGGCAAGGGATTAGGTCATCAATGGCAACCATGAAGGTTTAACCACGGATGACAAACATGGGCAGGAATTGCCCACCTGGTCTGAAAGGAATGACCATGGCCCTTGTGCATAAAGCAGAAGTCCATGGCGGCGTCGAACCCATGCAGAGTGGCGGGGAACAACCCTACACCCAACGCATGGCTCACCTCATCGCAGCGGGGAGTATAACCCCAGCCAAGGTGGATACCCGACGTCGACTGGAAAAGGAACCACTGGATCTACATGCCCTCTACACCCTGGGATACCTCTACTGCGCCCAAGGTAACCTGCTCTCTGGTCTAAACAGTTGGCAGGACCTGGTGGAGCTGTTGCAGGATCGTGAACAGTTGGTACTGCTGCAACCGGATCAACTGATGTTTTTGCAGGCGTTCTGCGGTCAGTTGCTACAGGTCTGTGGACAGGTGAACCATCTGGTCACACTACAGAGCAACCCAGATCTGCACCACGCCTTGTGTAACATGGGTTACCGTACCGCACGGACCTCCATGAACCTACGCAATGCCCTGGGCAGTGTTGTAGAGCGAGATGATCCTGAAGTGCGCTTTATGGAGCGCCTTAAACCCTATCGGGATAGCCGTGGACGCAGCCGTTTTCACTTCCGGCCCTCCTCACCCCCTGCACTTAAGGTTGAACCAACCAACCAAGGTATGGGTACCCTAAGCCAGTTGGGGGAGATGACCCGTGCCCAAGGCATACTGGCATTGGAGACCTTTGAGCAGGCCCTGACCACTTGGAATGGCGCCTCCCATCAAATGACCCTGCCTTATCTGCCGCATCCCGAAGTGGATCAACGGGTGATACTCAGTGGTGCTTTAAATCTACATGCGGTTGGGGAACCGTTACTGCATCCACATTTGGATCAACTGATTGCTATGGGACGTGCCCGTGGTGCTCAGGTCCATCTACGCACCAACGCCATTTTACTGGCCGATACAACGGTTCGCCAAAAGCTCCTGCGCAATCCACCAGACACGCTACAGATCTCTCCCGAAGGCACCTGCGCCCAAGAGGTTGATGCCATTCATGGGGAAGGGTCCTGGACACGTATGTTGCAAGGTTTGACCCTGCTGCATCAAGAACGTGCGGCTTTACCCGACGATCACACCATGACCATAACCCTGGTGCTGGACCCTCATCATGAAGCGGGTTCACCCCAACTTACGGAAGTGATGGCACCCCTGGTGGATCGTATGGAGCCCGCGGCACTGGTACATGACAGCCCCACACCCAAGTGCCGTGAACCTTTTTATCAACTCAATCTGCTGTGGGATGGCACCTTGATCCCCTGTAGTAAAGATATCAATGCCCGCATGCCTCTGGGCAATGTACATCAACAAGGGGTGGATATGATCTGGAACGGCCTGAGCGCCACCGATCATGCTGAAGATTTACTGCTTAACCGCTTGGAATCTCACACCCAATGCAACAGCTGTGGTGGCGATAGCTGCCTCTGTTAAGATTTCTGATTTTCAGTGCCAGCCCTCTGGTTGTCAGCCAGGGGGCTTTTTTTTGTCTATTATTGGCCGACCTATCACGTTTTGAACGTGGATTTCTTATACGGTTTGAAGGACAATCTTGACCTAATCATTTTTTACACTGCAAAGAGTTGGATGAAGGCATGGATAAGGGCGCAAAAATTCATATCGCTGGACATCGTGGCATGGTGGGGTCTGCCCTGTGCCGTTATTTGCGCAGTGAAGGGTATGAAAACCTACTACTGGCTGGCCGTAACGAACTGGACCTGTGCCGCCAGGCTGATGTGGAAGCGTATGTTGCCGACCACAAACCGGACTATATGATTATTGCGGCGGCCCGCGTGGGGGGTATTCATGCCAACAGCACCTACCCGGCTGAGTTTATTCGCGACAATATCCAAATTGCCACCAACTTGATTGATGCCGCCTACCGGTCCAAGGTCAATAAAGTGCTCTTTTTGGGCTCTTCGTGCATCTACCCCAAGTTGGCACCGCAACCCATGACCGAAGAGTGCCTGCTGACGAGCGCTTTGGAACCGACCAATGAGTGGTATGCCATCGCTAAAATTGCCGGCATTAAACTCTGCCAAGCCTACCGCAAGCAGTATGGCTTTAACGCCATCAGCGCAATGCCAACCAACCTCTACGGGCCCGAAGACAACTACCACGACCTTAACGCCCATGTAATCCCAGCCCTTATCGGGCGCTTCCATAAAGCCCAGCAAGAGGGGCAGCCCCATGTCAGCGCCTGGGGTACAGGCTCACCCCGTCGTGAGTTTTTACATGTGGATGATCTCGCCGCTGGCGTCATTCATCTGTTAAAGAATTATGCGGGCATGCAGCAGGTCAATGTAGGTACCGGTGAGGATGTAACCATTAAAGCACTGACGGAGTTGGTTGCCCAAACCGTGGGGTATGAAGGGGAGATTATTTGGGATAGCAGCAAGCCCGATGGCGCACCCCGTAAACTCCTGGATGTCAGCAAACTTAAAGAGATGGGCTGGTCCCCTGCCTTTACCCTGGAGGCGGGGTTAAAGGATGCCTACCAATGGTTCTTGGATCATCAGGATGGCCTGCGTAAAAAATAGTGGAGCCGGTACCGAGCCCACTTCAAGCCGGTTAAACCTTTCAGCCCCCGTCTCTAGGCACTTCTTAAGACAAAGCCAGGCTTGGTCAATCCCTATTAAAGAGGGTGATCAGGCCTGTTTTTTTAACCCGCACCCTTTTTTTGCACCAAGGTCAAACCATCGGCCATAGGCAGCATGGTGATCTCCACCCGTTGATCATAGGTAATCTTGCGGTTGAGTCTCTGCATAGCCTCTACATCAGCCGGGTCTATACGATGGGGCAACGGTTCATCGGCCTCAGAGGCCACCACCGAACCAAATAAAAAGACATTATCCAGAGCGATAACCCCGCCAGGCCGAAGCAGGGTTAAGGCTTGTTCGTAGTAGCCATCATAGCCCTGTTTATCGGCATCAATAAACACAAAGTCAACGGTGCCTACAGCCCCTGTTTGGATCAAGTTTTCCAGGGTATCAGCCGCTGGCCCAAGGCAGAGTTCAATCTTCCCTTCCAAACCCGCCTCATGCCAGTAAGGCTGCCCAATGGCGGCAAACTCCGCATGAATATCGCAGGTGACCAGGTGCCCATCATCCGGCAGTGCCATGGCCATACATAACGCGCTATAACCGGTAAACGTCCCGACCTCTATCACCTTTTTTGCGCCCAACATCCGCAGCAAAAAGGCCATAAACTGCCCTTGCTCCGGGGGGATCTGCATAATCGCAAAGGGGTGCTGGGCTGTCTCTTGTCGTAATCGAAACAGCAGCTCTGTCTCCCTTAAGGAGTGGTCCAACATATAGTGGTGCAGAGTGTCACTGAACGTACGTGCAGACTTCATCCAACCCCCTCCTTATGGTGAAAAGGAACCGACCCTAAAAGGTATGCCCCACCACCTATGTGTACAGCAAGCTTGACACCCTCCCCATATGGCACAAGATGGAGAGAGTTCGGACGAACAACCTATAAAGGCACTTCCATGGCACCCACTCCCCTCGAAAAAATGGTTCAGGAACAGATACAGGCTCGGGGGGTGTCTGATCCCAGGGTGTTGGCCGCCATGCAACAGATACCACGGGAGCAATTTATTCCCCAAAACATCCAACACCATGCTTTTGCAGATCGCCCCTTACCCATCGGCCATGGCCAAACCATCTCCCAGCCCTACATCGTGGCCTATATGTGTGACAAACTGGATATTGATGTCAGTCACCGGGTTTTGGAAATTGGGACAGGCTGCGGCTACCATGGTGCTGTGCTCTCAAAACTGGCTTCTCAGGTCTACTCCATTGAGATCCTAGAGCCTCTGGCTTTACAGGCCAAACAAACCACCCTTGAATTGGCTCTGACCCACCTAACCATTCACACCGGAGATGGACAGCTTGGCTGGCCTGAACAGGCCCCCTTTGATCGAATTTCCGTCGCTGCGGCCACACCCACCCTCCCCCAAGCTTGGATCGATCAATTGGCCGAAGGGGGCAAAATGATCGTGCCCATGGGCAACCCCCATCACCATCAAACCTTAATGCTCTACGAAAAAATACAGGGACACTTACAGGCCCACCCACTCTTACCGGTTAGTTTTGTCCCGCTGACCTCAAGCCAAACACACCACACCTTATAAATCATACCCGTCATGATCGCTCTAACGAGCATAGGATGGTGAATGACGCGCGCTGCGGGCATTTTTCTCTGTTTTGCATCCATGAAACCAAGGCTGACACGCCTCTTTCAATGGCCCATTAGCCACCTTAAAGGCTGGGGAACTTGGCTGCAGTTCGGATCAGGGATCGGGCGTGGTGTCCATCTACCAGCCACTTTTGCCACAAGGCTCTCTTGTCGCAAGCTTCCAGCGACCCATAGGCTCCAGCAACTGGGCATAAAAGCGATTTTTAGGGGGGGGATAAAGGGAAGGCGAGCGGCGGCTGGGCCATCACAGCCCATGGCCCTTTATTTTAAGTCACTCATATCAACGGTATCAAACAGTGTGGCCAGATCTCCGGTCAGGGCCTGACGGGAGAAACGACCAACCGCATCTTGGTTGGCAACAGGCACGGCACCACAGCGCACCTGCTCCACAAAAGCTGGCAGGGCATTTTCCATCTCACTGGTATCATGCAGTGGCCAAATGGTGGTGACACCCGACTCCAACATAAGATCTGCGGCATCCCCATTAGGGTCGGCCAGGGCCAGGATCGGCTTGCCCATACGCAGATATTCAAACAGCTTGGCAGGGATTAAATGGCTGAAGTTGGCCCCCTGCAGCAACAGCAGGCCATCGACCTGGGCCATCTCTTCCAATGCCTGACTATACGGCAACGTTGGCGCCACATGCACCATATCGCCCAGACCATTTTGATCAATCTGATTTTGCAGATGCGCTTCCATGCCACTTCCCCTAAAGGTGATCTTTAGGGTCTCAGGCCCCACCACACCCAGGCGGTGCAAACGTCCCAACACCTCCATCAAGGTCACGGGGTCCCGCTCTTCCTGACCAGGATAGATCACCCCACTATGGAGCAAGTGGATCGGCTTATCCGGATTAAGCGCCGTTTGAGGTTCTAAATTCTGGAAGTTCTCTTCATCAAAACCATTGGGAATAACCACCACCTTGCCAGGGTCCAAAAAAGGGTAACGGCTGCTGTATAACCGTTGAATACCCGGTGTGGTGACCACCACACGGTTGGCACTGGCAATATGCCGTGCTTCCAGTGTAGCAAAGGTCTCACGCAGTTTAGCGTTGACAGGAAAAGTCTCCGTCCACTGACCATCCCGAAAATCGGCCACCCAAGGAAGGCCCGTAATCAAGCTTAGGGTATGGGCAATACGGTGACTGGTCGCAACGGGATAGGTGGCCCAGATCAGATCTGGCTTGTAACGTTTGATCAACCGTAACCCTTGCCAAATGGCCGGCAACCGCCAACTACGCCAACGGTCTGGTTGGGCTGTAAAGCCAAAATAACGACCTGCTATGGCCAGATGGCGGGTGGCATCAAGAGCAAAACTACGGTGAACCGGAACCTGTTCGGGAATTTCAGAGAGCTGGGCATCACTCGTTTGCGCATAACTGCGTGTATGCGCGGAAAGCACAATAGGGTCCCACTGGTAGTCCGGCAGATATCGGCAAAATTTCAGGGCACGTTGCGTACCGCTATAGCCCATGGCCGGGGGGAAGTGGAAGGCGACCATCAAAACGCGTTTACGCATGTATGAGCCCTCCTTTGTAGAAGCCACAAAACCGATATACCAACGAAGGGCAGACTGGGCTTACAGGGTAGCAAAACCACCCTGTAAGCCACAGACAGCCAGACACACCCGCTGGGTAAGAGCACCTAGTTCAAGCGATCTCTTAGCTTAACTTACCACAGCACTGCTTATATTTTTTACCACTGCCGCAGGGGCAGGGTTGATTACGCCCAATCTTCTCACCCTCTCGCTTAAAGGGTGTTTGGGGCATACCCTCGGCTGGGGCTTCACCCCCACCCTCACCGGCCCAAGCACCACTCTCGGGATGATCCATATTCATCTGCTGTTCACGGGCTGCCGCCAGCTCAGCTTCATGGGCCGCAACATCTTCCTGTTGCTGCACCTCAACCTTGCTTAGGAACTCCAACGCTTCCTGACGGATACGCTCCAGCAACATATGGAACAGCTCAAAGGCTTCGCGCTTATATTCATTGAGCGGATCTTTCTGCGCATACCCCCGCAGATGAATACCCTCTTTCAGATGATCCATGTTCAACAAGTGCTCTTTCCACAAAGCATCAAGCACCTGCAACATGATTGATTTTTCTAGATAGCGCATCAGGGGAGGGCCAAGACGCTCTTCACGGGCAGCCGAATACTCTTTGACGGCCTCCCACGCACGCTCTTTGGCGACCTGATTGGTCACCCCTTCTTCGTTTTTCCAAGGTTCGGCATCTAGATCCAGATTAAACTGGTGGATCATCGCCTCTTTAAAGGCTTTGGCATCCCACTCTTCTGGATAGATCTCCTCGGAGAGGTGAACATTGACCGTCTCTTCAACCAGCTCCTGGCGGATTTCATCGATGTAGTCACGAATCTCTTCGTTCTCCATCAACTCCTTACGCTGATCATAGATCACCTTACGCTGCTCATTCATCACATCATCAAACTTGAGCAGGTTTTTACGAATATCGAAGTTACGCCCTTCGACCTTCTTCTGAGCGGACTCCACAGCTTTATTGATCCAGGGGTGCACAATGGCTTCCCCATCCTGCAGGCCCAGCTTTTTCAACATGCCATCCATGCGCTCAGAACCAAAGATACGCATGAGGTCATCTTGCAAGGAGAGGTAGAAACAACTGGAACCGGGATCACCCTGACGACCGGAACGTCCACGCAGCTGGTTATCAATACGGCGGGATTCATGCCGCTCGGTGCCGATAATGTGTAGCCCCCCCGCCTCTAACACACGGGCTTTG
Source organism: Magnetococcus sp. PR-3 (assembly GCF_036689865.1). Classification (NCBI taxonomy): domain Bacteria; kingdom Pseudomonadati; phylum Pseudomonadota; class Magnetococcia; order Magnetococcales; family Magnetococcaceae; genus Magnetococcus; species Magnetococcus organivorans. Next base: position 150,954 of record NZ_JBAHUQ010000005.1, on the reverse strand, counting down.
GCCTCTTCACACTCTGCACGAATTTTGGCTTCCAGTTCCGCTTTTTTATCCTCGGGTGTATCGGCGGTGATCTCATTTTTGATCCGCATATCCACATTACCACCCAACTGGATATCGGTACCCCGACCCGCCATGTTGGTTGCAATGGTAACCGCCCCCAAACGCCCAGCCTGTGAAACGATCTCAGCTTCACGCTCATGGTGTTTGGCGTTGAGAATTTCATGAGGAATTTTAAGCTTCTTCAAGAAGTGGGAGACCATCTCTGACTTCTCAATGGAAACCGTACCCACCAGCACAGGCTGACCTTTATCGTGGGCGATTTTGATATCATCCGCCACAGCCTTGAGCTTCTCTTCCAAGGAGCGGAATACCATGTCATCCCGGTCTTCCCGAACCATATCTTTATTGGTGGGAATGATCACCACTTCCAGCTCATAGATGGATTGGAACTCAGCCGCTTCGGTATCGGCCGTACCTGTCATACCGGCCAGCTTGTTATAGAGACGGAACAGGTTCTGGAAGGTAATGGAGGCTAAGGTCTGGGATTCATTTTGAATCACCACCTGCTCTTTGGCTTCCAGGGCTTGGTGCAGACCATCTGAGAAACGACGGCCCGGCATCATACGTCCTGTAAACTCATCAATGATAATGACCTGACCATCTTTAACGATGTAATCCCGGTCATTCTCAAACATGGCGTGGGCTTTTAGCGCCTGATTGACATGGTGAACCATCTCAATATTGTGCAGATCATACAGATCGCCATCCCCAATCAGGTCAGCGCTGCGCATGAGCTCTTCAATTTTTTCATTACCCTCTTCGGTAAAGGTCACCGCACGCTGTTTTTCATCCAGCGAGTAATGAACCTCATTCTCCAAAGAGGGGATCAAGCGATCCACTTTATAGTACTTATCGGTATTGTCTTCGGTGGGACCGGAGATGATGAGCGGTGTTCTGGCTTCATCCACCAAAATAGAGTCAACCTCATCAACGATGGCAAAGTTCAGGGGACGCTGAACCATCTCCTCAAGGGAGAACTTCATATTATCCCGTAGGTAGTCAAAGCCAAACTCGTTGTTGGTACCGTAGGTAATATCCGCCTTATAGGCATCCTGACGGGCTTCATCCTCAATACCGTGGACAATAACCCCCACAGTCATACCCAGGAAGGTATAGAGCTTCCCCATCCACTCGGCATCACGACTGGCCAGATAGTCGTTTACCGTAACCAAATGGGCCCCTTTACCACTGAGGGCATTGAGGTAGAGCGGCAAGGTTGCGACCAGGGTTTTACCTTCACCGGTCTTCATCTCAGAAATTTTACCCTGGTGCAGAACAATGCCACCAATCAGCTGCATATCGTAATGGCGCATACCCAGGGCGCGTTTGCCCCCTTCACGCACCACAGCAAAGGCCTCCGGCAACAGTTCATCCAGTGTCTCGCCTTTTTCCAGGCGAGCCTTGAACTCATAGGTCTTTCCGGTTAGTTCCGAATCGGAAAGCGCCTCATACTCCTTTTCCAGGCCATTAATGCGGTCCACCAGCGGTTGCAAGGTGCGCAGATAGCGGTCATTACGGGAGCCAAACAGTTTACGGGCAATGGCGGAGAACATCAGTCGTCTCTTTATCTCTTAAAAGGGGTGCGGCGAACCAACATCCATCAAACAGCTCAAACCGCGTGTGTGAAGAGAAATCTTATAGCACGTACCGCCCCTTGGACACAATCGAAGCCGCTTAAAAGCAGCCTAAACAGATCCAATGGATGTATTTTAAGGCGGTCGTACAAAAAAAGAAAAAGGTGCCCCTTAAGCAAGGGCACCTTTTTTTGTGGCTGGCAAAAGTGTGTAGAGACCTGGTCACTCCTTGACCAATTTGGTCTCCACCCCCTCTTTTGTCAAAACACGGGCGGCCCAACTTGCTTCCGCTCGGTAGGGAAAAGGCCCGGCACGAACACGGGTAAAGTTGGTCCCTTTAACCTGTAAAGGTAAGCTACGAACCGGTATACCCATCTGCTCAACTTTACGCTTTAACCGATCTGCGTTGAGCATGTGGGCATAACTCCCCAGTTCCACATAGTACAGATCCCCATTGGTAATCGAGGGGCTCTGCTCCACATGCACTGGTTTGGTTTGAACAACCGGACGTTGCGTGGGTACTGGCTGTTTCATCACAGGTGGCGCTACCGGTGCTGTAATCGCCACCGGCTGCAACTCAGACATACGGGTTGGCGGTGTGGGTTCTACCGGCTCTGGAATAACCACCTCACCCACCCGGGGTGTTTCAATAGGAGCAGGTGCAACCGCAGGTTGCGGGGTAGGTGCAACCTCAACGATGGGCGGCTCCTCAAAGGAAGGAGGCACCAGTACCGGAGCAGGCTCAAGGTCCTCATCGACCTCTTTTTCTAATGAGGCACGCTTACCCTCTTCGATCGCTTGCTGCTGATCGCCCGGTGTTGTGTAGTGAATGGGATACTCCTGAATGGGTGCGGTACAACCCGTCATACCCAGCAGGCCTATACTTATGATCCAACCGGTGGTTCGTTGCCAACGGTGGTGTAACTGAAACAGCCCCATGGCGCTTCTCCAGCTTTATATCTGGTGATTGTTTGAGGTTGCACACTCTTTGCAAACAGCTTCTGTTAAGTCGGATGTTTCAATCCTGCTGTTTATTAAATGACAACATTCGAATGAACTACAAGAATCGCACCAACCCGTTCTCAAAAGGTCTTTATCATGGGTCAGAAACGTATAACTCTTGCGCTGTTGCTTGGTACAATGATGTGGCTTCTCTCTGCTTGCGGATCGCCAGAAGCCGTTACCAACGTTGCACTTACCGATCCAAGCCAACAGATGACCCCCACCGATAGTGTGGTACTACTGGATAGTTTTCCAACACGCAGCCATCACCGCATTGCCCGTCTGGAAACCCAGGGTAATGAGGCCGCTAACTCCGACATTTTTTTGTTAGAGAACATGCGGGCCAAAGCACGAAATATTGGCGCTAATGCCATTGTGGTGGAGAAAAAGAGCAAAAAAATGGTGACCGGTACAGAGTCCATCTATGGACCTTCCATCTACCGGGTACTGCGCGGTACCGCCATTCGGTATACAGACGGCTACTAAGTGTGAGCGCTTCTGATGATGATCGCCAATCGAAGGGGGGGAAACAACCTTTCACCCCGCCTTCGAAAAGGCGTAAACCAGGTCCCCCCGCCGCCCTCAAGGGGATTATCGGCAAAGTGGTGGCGCCCTGGCTGGAACACCCGACGGGTCAAGCCAGTTTGATCTGGAAGTATTGGCACCGGGCGATCTCGCCACACATTGCCCAACACACCGAACCGGTGCGCTTGAATAAAGGGGTGTTGACGGTTCGGGTGGATAGTGCCAGCTGGGCACAAGAGTTATCTTTTTTGAAAACTGAGCTCTTACAGCACCTTAACCAGGCTCTTCCAGAGCCCATTGTGGCAGACATGAAGTTTGTCCAAGGTCCACTAAAACGCCGCCAACAACGCCCCACCAAACCACCCAAAACCCCCCTACCCCCACCCAGGCCCGATGAGCAGGAGAAAATTCGCGCCATTGTGGCGGATGTGACGGATGAAAAGTTAAAAGAAACCCTCTACCGCACCTTAACCAAACATCTGGTATGGATGCGCCTTAACCGATCTCGCTTTAAGTAGCATCATCCCTAAGCTCTGGGCGCTTTGTCGGCTGGAGCATTCACCCCAACACGGTCTCGTTCAAACCGACATCCTTATCGCTTACTGGCACCTATGGTCATGTCATAAACCCGACACCAAGGTCCAACCCCCCCCTTTTGTGCCATCAAAACCACCAAACTTTGTTTTCCCCCCCCGGTTCCCAGCACAATTTGACGGTGTAAGGTTAACCCAACATCGGCCAGCACCTTTGCGCAGACCTCGACCTGCTCCATGCGATGGATCATGACAACCCAACCCCCACATTTCACCATCTCACAGGCGCAGAGACAAAAATCATGTAGATCACCATGCAGGGTTAAACGTGCCGCAGCCCGTATAGGATCTTGGGGGGGGCGGTGCTTACCCGCCTCAAAGTAGGGTGGATTAAAAAACACCCCATCATAAGCCTGCCTGGCCAATACGGGTGTTAACTGACGTAGATCTGCCCTCACCATCTGTACGGCGACCTGATGATGGTCGATCAGCTTTTGTGCCTCCTCAACCAAAACAGCTTGCCGCTCCACCGCATCAATCTCACATTCCGTATTGAGGTGCGCCAACGTAATCGAAGCCTGGGCACAACCAGCACCCAGCTCTAAATATCGCCGACCCGGCATACCTGCCATCAGAGCCGCCAGCATACCTGGTTCTGGCCCACCACCGGTTCGCCGACATATTTCCGTTAACTCAACCATGCACACCTCTGTATAGCTCAAAACTATAGATAGTATATTTATATAGTATTATCTTTATCTATTAATTCAAACTAAGCTTCATTCCAACAGACACCATGCGCACCAAGCATTTCACGCAATTTATGGATTCATCAAGGAGCCTAACCATGGGAACCACCGAAAATTTACAAGCAGCCTTTGCGGGAGAAAGCCAAGCCAACCGGAAATATCTGGCCTTTGCACAAAAAGCAGCCAAAGAGGGCTTTGCTCAGGTGGCCAAACTGTTCCAAGCCGTCGCCGAAGCTGAAACCATCCACGCCCATGCCCATTTAAGGGTTCTGGAAGGGGTCAGTGACACCGCGGCCAACCTGGAAACAGCCATGGAAGGTGAAGATTATGAATTCAATACCATGTATCCAGAATTTATTGCCACCGCTGAAGCAGAAGGTAACACCAAAGCCATAAAATCCTTCAAAAATGCCATGGCTGTAGAGAAGATCCACCATGATCTTTTTGTGCAAGCTTTGGCCGCTGTCAAAGCGGGTAAAGATCTGGACGGCCAAGCTTTCCACATTTGCCCGGTGTGCGGCCATACCGAAATGGGGCCTGCCCCAGCAACCTGCCCCATTTGTGGTGTAAAAGGCGAAAAATTTCTCGCCTTAGGCTAAACCACACAAAGAGAAGCGGCGGTCGATGGGACCGCCTCTTCTTTAGCTATACATTTCTATTATTCTGGAAATATGATTGACATACTCAGATAACTACTCTAGCCTAACCTTATGGAACACGATGATGCCGCCAAACGTTTAGCCGAACTGGGCAATAGCACCCGACTGGCTATTTTTCGCCTGCTGGTCAAAGCAGGGCCAGAAGGCCTGCCCGTGGGGCAAATACAGCTGGAGCTGGATATACCCGGCTCAACCCTCTCCCACCATATATCCCGCTTGGTTAGGGTGGGTTTAGTGGTACAGGCACGTGAAAGCCGGACCCTACACTGTTTGCCACAATACCAAGCTCTGACTGAATTAATTGATTATCTACAGTTGGAGTGCTGTAGCGGATTGGGTAAGAACGGGTGTTAAGTTGAACGTTTTTTTTGTCTTATTATTTCTAGTTTTCTAGAATTATAAATCTTACGTACACAACGATGCACATAAAGCCAACCGAACCAGACGGCCCTTGAATGCATTCTTTATTTCTATTTCTCTAGAACTACAGAGGTTATGAGCATGGATACGTTTCTTCCTATGGCCAAAGAGGCCCTCAGTTTCTTTACATTTACATTTGCAGAACTGGCCATTCTCTTTGTTGGTATCTCCATGTTTGTCGGTATTTTGCAGATATACATACCTGCAGAGAAAGTCAAAAAACTGCTCTCCGCCCGGCAAGGTCGGGGCTATATTGTTGGCGCAAGCTTGGGTGCGCTGACCCCTTTTTGCAGCTGCTCAACCATTCCTTTGATGATTGGTTTACTTAAAGCCAAGGCTGGGTTTGGTCCGACCCTCTCCTTTTTATTAACCTCCCCTCTGGTAAACCCTGTAATAATTGGGCTTTTTTGGATGACCTTTGGCCTTAAAGCCACACTGGTATATGGTCTGCTTGCCGTTAGCATGGCAATTCTCATTAGCTACGTATTAGAGAGACTCAACTTTCAACGCTTTATTAATCATCATGCACTAACCGATCATGCCACCCCTGCGAACACGCGCCCCTTAGCAGGCACACAACCAGCAAACAGCAGCTGCTGCAGCCAAGTAGAACCAAAAACGCCCAGCTGTGCCGATAACCGTTGTGAGGTGCAAATTCAGACCGACTCAACCGCCACACTCACCCCTTCTATACCCTTTGCTTCACTACCTTGGGGCGACATTTTTAAACAATCGGTACAACAGTTTAAACAGTTTCTACCTTATGTCGCGATCGGAGTGACCATCGGTGCCGTGGCCCATGGTTTTGTCCCCCAAACCTTTGTTGCCCAGTACGCAGGCTCAGATAGTCTATGGGCCATACCCATCGCTGCCATCATTGGTGTACCACTGTATGTGCGTGTGGAATCTATGATTCCCATCGCCGTGGCTTTAATGGGTAAGGGCATGGGTTTGGGCGCTGTTGTCGCCTTAATCATCGGCGGTGCTGGGGCCAGCTTGCCTGAAGTCATTATGCTTAAGCGTATCTTTAAACTGCCCCTGCTACTGGCCTTTCTTGTAACGGTGTTTACCATTGCCATTAGTGCTGGCCTGCTCTTTCACCTGCTTTACTAACTAACCTCCTCTCTTGATCTCTAAGAGGAGGAGCCGTCGCAGCCCACCTTAAGAGTGTGCCCTCTACGATCCATGGGAGGGCATACTCTTATTGACCATCCTGCCTGATGAAACCTGAATCAATAAATTCACTGACAAAAGCTGGGCATTGGCTTAGGGTATGGTTCCTATTGCCTTTAAAGAAAAACAACGAAAGCCCAACCCATGCACAATGACTACGCCACAGAATGTGAATTGATGACCAATGCGGCCAAACAGTGCCACGATATCATCATGAAATATTTCCGCTTTGGCGAGACCGTTGGAGAAGATGCCAATGTTCAGGACAAAGGCATTAACAACCCTCTGACCGAAGCGGATCTGGCCGTGGACCGTTTTCTCCATGAAGCCCTACTGACCGCTCGACCCGACTACGGTTGGCTATCGGAAGAGACGGTAGACAACCTAAAACGTCTGGAAAAACGCCGCGTTTGGGTGGTTGACCCCATTGATGGCACCAAAGAGTTTATCGCCGGGATTCCCCAATTTGCGATCTCTATCGGCTTGGTGGAAGACGGCCATCCCGTTGCAGCGGTGGTTTATAACCCAGCCTCTGAAGAGCTGTTTAGTGCGTATCTTGGTGGTGGAACCACACTGAATGGTCAACCTATCCAGACCTCAACCCACGCCGCACTAAAAGATGCCAGTTGCTTGGCCAGCCGTTCAGAGACTAAGCGCGGTGAGTGGGATAGTTTTAAAAACGAACTACAGCTTACAACCATGGGTTCCATTGCCTATAAATTGGCCCTGGTAGCGGTCGGTCGCTATGACATGACGTTTACCCTAACCCCAAAGAATGAGTGGGATTTCTGCGCGGGCCACCTCCTGGTTACCGAAGCGGGCGGGGATATCTGTCGTAAAGATCGCTCCTTGTTCCAGTACAATCAGGAACACCCCAAAACACGCTCTGTGGTCGCCACCAACGGCCCCCTGCATGAACCCATTCTCAACCGCCTGGAAGATGTACCCTTGGGACCTGACCGGCGCTGAACCCTAAACCTGGACCAACCCCAGCAGTAAAGAGATAGAACAACATGGCTAAGATTGATGTGTTTGGTATCGGTAACGCCCTGGTGGACCAGGTCTATGAAGTGGATGACGCCTTCTTGACCGAAATAGGTGAAGAGAAGGGGCGCATGATCTTGGTTGATCCTGAGCGTCAGGCTGAACTTAGCCGGGCATTGGGCACAATCAAAGTTTTACGTGCTTGCGGTGGCTCTGCAGCCAACAGTCTGATTGGGCTGGCCCAACTGGGTGGCTCAGCATTTCATGCCTGCCGTGTTGCTGGGGATGAGACGGGACTCTTTTTTGCGCAAGATCTCACCGCCAATGGTGTGCAACATCAACTGGATGATCACATCAAAGGAACCAGCGGATCCTGCATGGTGTTTATTACACCAGATGCAGAACGCACCATGTGTACCTTCCTGGGTGCTTCGGCCGATCTGGAGCCTGTTGACGTCCCCGACAGCGCTTTAGCTGAGGCACAGTGGTGTTATGTAGAAGGGTATCTGGTCACCGCACCAAACACCATGGCGTCAGCCTTGAAAGGGCTGGAGGTTGCACGGGCCAATGGGGTAAAAACAGCCTTAACCTTCTCGGATGTCAACATGGTCAAATTTTTCCGTGATGGCTTTAATGCGATGCTTGGTGAGCAAGGTGTTGATCTGATCTTCTGTAATGAAGAGGAGGCCCTGGCCTTTGCTGAAACGGCAGAGATGGATCAAGCTAAAGAGGTCTTAAAGAAGCATGGCCGCAGTTTTGTCATTACCCTCGGTGCTGATGGCGCCTTGTTATGGGATGGTGAAAAAGAGATCCGTGTGGCCGGCCAACCTGCCAAAGCCATTGATACCAATGGTGCGGGCGATATGTTTGCGGGTGCTTTTTTCTACGGCATCACCCAAGGCTGGGATTTTGAAAAATCCGCCAAGCTGGCCTGTGCCTGCTGTGCGGTACTGGTCACCCATCCGGGTGCACGCCTACCTAAAGCTCGCACACAAGATATACTCAAGCAATTCAACAACTAGAACAACACAAGCAGGGAGGCACCCCCTCCCTGCTTACACCCTTTTGCAAGATATGGTATACTCCAAATATATTGATAACAATATAAGGATTTTACATATCATGAGTGTTGAAAACCCCCAAGATCGGCGTAGCGCTTCACGCCGTGAAAACCCAAATGGCCGCCGTCAATTCACACGGGTAGAGTATCACCATGCCATGATGATTACGGACACCCAAGGCAACACCTACGATGGCACCTTTCAGGATATCAGCTTAAAAGGCATGCTGTTTCTTGGGGATAATCTACCGGCTGAAGGGCTAAAAGTAACCGGCAAGCTCCCCTTGGGTGATGTCATTATTGAATTAAATGGAGATGTGGTCTTTAGTAACGCAGAACGCGGTGCTGCCATTAAGTTCACAGAGTTAGATCTGGAATCCTTTAGCCATTTACGTACATTGGTCTCCCTCAATGCAGGGGATGCTGAACGTATTGATCGTGAGTTGTTCGACGCCTTATGAGTTTTTCTCCCCGTGGTCTCTATCCCATCCTGGATCAAGGCTGGCTGGATCAGTCTGGTTTTCATGTCTCGCCGGATGAAGTAGCCAGCTGTTTTGCGCGTTTGGCCATACCCGTTCTGCAGCTTCGCAGCAAAGGGGAAGGCGGCCTGCAATGGTCATTTATGGAACCCTGGTTTGCGGCCTTTAGAAAAACTGCACCGGCAACCCGTTTGATCGTCAATGACCGTGTGGACATTGCCTTGGCCTTAAAGGCGGATGGCATACATGTCGGCCAGGATGATCTACCGGTGGCGGTCTGTCGCCAGCTTTTGGGCGATCAAGTGTGGGTTGGGTTATCGACCCATAATGAAGAAGAGATCCAAGGTGCTTTAGCCAGTGGCTGTGATTATATTGGCTTTGGCCCCATCCATGCCACAGGCACAAAAGCCAATACCTATACCATACAGGGCTATAAACGCCTAACCGATGCCTGCACCACAGCCGGGGATTTACCCCTGGTTGCCATTGGTGGTATTGGCTTGGATGAGGTCTCACCTTGCATAGAGGCAGGGGCCTCTGGCGTGGCCATGATCAGTGCCCTGTGGCGGCATGAAAACTGGGCCCAACGCCTGGAAGATGCCCAAGCACGGACGCAACGCGAGCACTCAGCCTAACCAACCCCATGCACCGATCAACCATATCCACCGGCTGCAGGGATCAAAACGGTCAGGCCGCTCCCCTTACCCTGCCCCTTCTACTTGGGGCCGCTGTCAGGCGGTTGTGCGCGCTCTCAACCATCACCACACCTACGGTAGGTGACCATACCCTTAAGGTTTCTGCTCCATTAAGCCCATAGATTGCAAGGTATCCAGAAAAAAGGCGGATAAATGCCGTGCCAAGGGGGTCTCCATACGCTCCTCCCCATACAAAGCTACTTCCATAATCGGGAGTTCTGGAAAACCAGACTCTGGCCCTAAAATACGTAGATCCTCCGGAATAACCGACTTAGGCAACATGGTGACCCCCAACCCAGCCCGCACTACCTCAATCAAAACCATCATACCCGCGCCGGTATAGGCGACTCGGTAGGTTTTTCCTGCATGATGCAGGGCCTCCTCAGCCCATTCATGAAAGAGCGTATTGTAGGCATAGGTAACCAAGGGAACCGGCTGATCCAATTGTGGGCGATAATCCCCATGGGCCGCCCATAAGATCGGCTCTCGGTAGAGCGTTCGACCGGCGGCAGGCCAGCGCTTATGGGCAATAACCAGATCCAGCTCACCGGACTCATACATCGGCATTAAATTACGGCTCAGCCCCGAGTGAACCTCCAAACGCACTTTAGGATAGGCCCGCGCAAACCGCGCCAAGAGTTCGGGAAGTTTTTGTGGTAAAAAATAGGAGATTACGCCCAACTTCAAGGACCCTTCTGCATCGGGATGCAACATCACCCGTAGCGCTTCATCATGCAAATCCAGCAAGCGGTGGGCATAACTTAAAAAACGCTCCCCCTCTGCGGTTAGGTGCGTTGAACGACGATCCCGATCCAAAAGGCGACTCTCTAAAATCTCCTCCAGCCGTTTAATCTTCATACTCACTGCAGACTGTGTACGGCCCAATAAACGCCCCGCTGAGGAAAAACCACCAGTATCGGCAACGGCTGTAAAACAGCGCACCAAATCAATATCCAGATCTGCCCGCATCCTTGACCTCACTTATCAAGATTTCGAATCACAAACATCAAGTTTATTCGTTTCTAATATACCACAAAAAGGCGCATGATGTTTACATCGACCGGGTTGGCAGGGATAACCAACACGGCATCCCATCGCCATATTGAGAAGGAGTTCACACCATGAACACCCCACAAATCACCAGTAAAACCCAACTCGTTCAAGCTCATATTCAGGCAGCCCGCGCCGAACGCGCTAAAGTCCAAGCTCAACTTTTGCACACGTTCTGGAAGGCTCTTGTACGTACCTTAACACCGTCACGACTGACCAGTGCAATCCCAGCGCAGAGCTTAATCAGCTCTCCTGCACAGCTTGCCAAGCTCTACCTGAGCAGTGCACGGATCACACCTGTAGGTCGTTAAGTTCCTTATACTCGATTGTCTGTTTCATCTCCTTCACCCGGCCTTATTGGCCGGGTTTTTTTTGGCGCGCACCCCACGCTACAGCCTATTTTCCGGCGATTGTTCACCAGAATCTAGGCCGATTCATCGTTCAAAAAACTGCACCACACTGGATAAGCAACACTTATAGTTTTTGCTGAATAGCGGCTTAGCCTACGTAAAAATACGTAGTCAGATCATTTTTTTTCTCCACCCACACGGCAACTCTGTTTATGATAGCTAGGAATGTCACTTTTACTTGATGATCACGGAGTGCACTACCATGTTCTTTAGTCGTTCTCTTATTGTTGCCCTACTCGCCCTATTTGTCAGCACAGCCCCGGCTCATGCGGGTTCATCTGACGCCATAGTCAAGCTCACCAGCAACAACGACGTGGCCACGACCGTTAAAAAATTAAAAGATCAAATCGCCGCCAAAGGTTTAAAACTGTTTGGCGTAATCGACCATGCCGCTGCTGCCAAAGAGATTGGTCGTAACATGGCCCCTTCTCAGGTCGTTATGTTTGGTAAGCCAGCAACAGGCATGCGGGTTATGTGGCATGATCCAGCCGTGGCTCTGGATCTACCCATGAAGGTCTTGGTCTACCAAGATGATGTGGGAGATACCCACATTGTGTACCGTAAACCAACCTCCCTGCGCCAAGTCTATGCCGTCGAAAATTGCATGGTATTGGATAAAATGGATGGTGGTCTGGCTATGCTGACCAAAAATGCAGCCCAATGAACATACGCACCATACTGCCTGTCTTACTGGGGCTTATCTTAGCCCCAGCCCTTTTACAGGCTGAAGAGCGCCCCCTGCCCGATGGCTGTACAAGCCAGTCGTTGGGCAGTGGCTCCTTCCGAGCCTATGGCAACCCTAAACAGATTACCGGCCACCCTTTTACCACCACCGGCGCCAAGAAGATCTCCCTACAACACATTGTAGGACCCCGAGCCTTACTGGTTAATTTTTGGACCACTTGGTGTATCCCTTGTAAAAAAGAGATGCCCTCTATGGACCGCCTGCAAGGCCGTGTCAGCACACAAGATCTTCTCATTGTACCTTTGGTTCGGGATGGTAAGGGGCTTTCTGAGGCTGTGGCATTTTACAAAGCGTACGCCATTAAAAACATGCCTTTAGCCGCAGACCGATTTGGCAAAATTGGTCATGAACACCGTATTGGCGCCCTACCACAAACCTTGTTTGTTAACCGAGAAGGGTGGGTGGTTGGCATGTTAGTTGGCGGTGTTAACTGGGAAGCCCCCAATGTAATCAAGCTCGTAGAAAGCTGCCTGGATCTTAAAATTCCAGAAACTAAATCCTAGTTTGATTGAGATGCAGGGGTTGTAAGCAAGCACCATGGCTTAACCTTCTGTACGCGCAACGATGTACCGGTTACTTGGGCAACCCTACGGTCCAACCCTGTTTAAACAACCGATACCCAGTCATGGGACAGATCCCCTTTTGGATAGGATAGATGATCCTACGCACGCTGCTCTTTAGCCTGACTCTTTTATTCAGCGCCTCCCCTGTACAGGCCGCTTCCGCCCTGGTGGATCAGCAATGGCTGGCTAAAAACCAGACACAGGTGACGGTGCTGGATGTCCGTCCGAAACCGATCTTCGAAAAAGCGCATCTCCCAGGTGCGATCTGGAGTGACTACCATGGGGATGGTTGGATGGTTACCCGCTGGGGACGCCCCCACATGTTGGCCGTTCGGTCAGATCTGGTGGTTTTGGTTGGACAACTGGGCTTAGCTGCTGATCAACATATTGTGGTGGTTGGTCAAGGTGGCAGTGCCGAGAAGATGAAACAGGCCGTCCGCATTTACTGGACATTGAAATGGTTGGGCCATAAAGAGCTCTCTCTCCTCGATGGGGGTATGGCCAACTGGAGCTACCCAGACAAGCTGGTTGAAGGCTCCCCTACCCCCCATCAACCGGTTCAATATCTCCAGCAATCTGCCCCACCGATACTGGCCATGGAGGAGGATACCCAGGATGTGCTGGACAACAACGCTCCACCCATTGATGCCCGCCCCTACGAACGACACATGGGATCAGAAAATGCCGGTTTTCTACAACAAGCTGGCTCCATTTGGGATGCCCACAACCTGCCTGTTGAACGTCTGCTAGACAAAGCGGGACGTTTTTTATCCGCCAAACAGATGATCACTATCTTTAACCGCCACCGTGTTTTCCACTTTATGCAACGTACGGTCGCGTTTAGTGATACCGGTCAACTCTCCTCTGTGCTCTGGTTTGCGCTCTATGAGGTTTTGGGCAATAAAAGAGCCATGAACTACGATGGGGGCATGGTGGAATGGGAAGATTATCGTCATGATATTTGGGACCAAACCGATGATATGGGCGGGCCATTGGGTTGAGGATATTTTTCCCTCCTGCCTAAAACGCTCGAATCATTCGGCAAATTCAACCAACAGTGTTAGCATGAGCAGATGCCATGCATTTACTGGGAGTTTGAACTGTGCTGGACCATAAAAACATTACCCGTATCCATCTATTTCAAGGACTTTCAGCCCATGAAATTCCTCCTATTATACAAGCTGCCCGGCATTATCACGTCACAGAAGGCGAGGTTGTTATCTCTCCCGACCACCCCAATGAAGGCTTACATATCCTCCTAGAGGGACAGCTGAGTGTACAGCTAAGCCGTGAGACCCAGAGCTGGATTCGCCATATTATACCGGGTGAGTCTTGTGGGGAAATTTCCCTTATTCAAAAGACATACCCAACGGCGTATGTGGTTGCAACACAGTCCAGCACACTCCTGGAAATACCTGAGAATATTCTATGGGCTATTATTGAAAAACATGCCTTTATTGCCCGTAATCTGTTACGGACCGTGACCAAATGGCTGGTCCACAACACCCAAGATTTGGCCCAGCATAAAGCACAAAGCCAAACCGATGCTTTAACCGGTTTATACAATCGCCGCTGGCTTGATGAGATGCTTCCCCGCATGGTTGGCCGTCATCAGGCCTCTCAACAATCCCTATGTGTGGTTATGCTGGATGTGGATCATTTTAAAAAATTTAACGATCGCTATGGTCATGCCGCAGGGGATGTGGTCTTAACCGCCTTGGGTCAAACCTTGATCCACCATACACGCCCAAGCGATGCGGCCCTACGCTATGGGGGGGAGGAATTTACCGTCCTCATGCCTGAGACATCCCCCGATGAAGCGCTACAAGTGGCCGAGCGGCTGCGCTTATCTGTCGAACAACTGAACCTACATTTTGAACACACCTCTCTACCCACCGTCACCATCTCTATGGGTTTGGCACAGCTACAATCTGGACAAACTGGGGAACAACTTCTTCAAGTGGCCGATCAAAGGCTGTATACCGCCAAAGAACAGGGGCGCAATCGCATTAACATGGGTTGACCCCTCGACACGATGCTGGTGCATTCAAGATCAAGAGGTATGAATCTCAATCTTGAGGACAACCAGAGCTTACTCACGATTAGAGTAGAGGGATCATTGTGATGAATAGTGAATGGCTTTTCGAAAAATTAAAAACCTCAGAGATCTTTTCTGAACTATGTGATGATGAGCTTAAACAGATCGCAACGTTCTGCCAACTTATCCGAATAGACAAAGATCAAGCCCTGATTGATGCGCAAAAAAGTGAGGATAACCAAGCGCTGTATCTCTTAATTGAAGGGGCCACCAACGTCGGTGTTAACTTCTCTGAACAAGCAGAGTCCCACCGTTATCAACTGCACCCTATTGATACCAACCTCTATGGTGAACTGGCTTGGTTGCTAAAAAGTAAACGAACGGCCAATGTGACCTGCACACAGCAGAGTGTGGCGGTACGGCTGGATGGTGAGGCATTAACCCAATGGTGCCAGACCAACCCAGTCTCTGGCCTGGAGATCATGACCAAAGTGTCGGCCTTACTGGCCAAACGTGTGGAAAACCTGACTACACAGATGAAGTATAATGCGATGTTCGAAAACCATTAAGTGCTGCACCGCAAGAAGGTTCCTCTCATCCAGGAACCTTCTTTCTTTCCCCCATAGCTTACCCATCTCACCTTAAAGAAAAGATACAAATAATAGCATGACTGGGCGCACCGCTCTGTTTCCGATATGCTTTGATCATAGTCTACGCCTAAGTACGTTCTTTCGTACATATTGTCCGGTTTTTAACACAAAGGTGCGCCATGATGGCTCAACCAACCCCCCCTGCCATTGTATACGACACCCATTTTGTCGAAGCCCTGCATGAGCGGGAGATGATATCGGAAAACCGCATTAATCAGCTGCGCGCCAGTTATTTTATTATTTTTTGGGTGATGGACGCCTTTGCAGGTCTGCAAA
The DNA here is from genome assembly GCF_036689865.1 of Magnetococcus sp. PR-3. Classification (NCBI taxonomy): domain Bacteria; kingdom Pseudomonadati; phylum Pseudomonadota; class Magnetococcia; order Magnetococcales; family Magnetococcaceae; genus Magnetococcus; species Magnetococcus organivorans. The sequence goes on along the minus strand of NZ_JBAHUQ010000005.1, from coordinate 135,309 downwards.
ATAATCTCTTTACCATGAGCATACTCATGGTCACCATCATGACCAGCCTGTTGATTGGCGCCTTTATCTACTTTGTGCATCGCCGTACCCGTGGGGGAAAATATCAGCCCTGGATCAAATACCTTACCATTAGCTTTGATTATCTTTTTCTGCTTGGTGGTATCCTCTCCGCACACCAAATGGAACAGTTTGCGCCCTTCCTGGATATTGGTTGGAGCATGATGTTTATCACCGTTTTTATCTGTTTTAATTTCTTAAGTGCGTTCCGGCATGGCCATGCGGTTATCATTTACAGCACGTTCTTAACCTTGATCGCCAATACCCTGGTCCTACACTGGGGGCAAGTTTCCGATCAACTGATCATCTATACCCTAATCATCAGCTTGGTCTCTGGCGCCTTAACCTACTTCCTCTCCCAAAACCTCAGCCAACTCTTCATCCAGTTCCGCCAACGGGAACGCCTGATGCGTTTTTTATCGCGGGATATTGTGGCGCAAATGGATGCTGGCACCCTTGATTTGGAGCTAGGAGGCGATAAACATCACGTCACCGTTTTGATCTCGGATCTCCGGGGGTTTACCACCTTCTCACAAAATCAGGATCCCGATTTTGTCGTCACCTTGCTCAATGAATATTTGACTGAAATGAGTCAGGCTATTTTTGCACAGGGCGGAACCATTGATAAATTCCTGGGGGATGGTATTTTGGCTGTTTTTGGTGCCCCTATGGATAATCCCCAACACAGTTCAGCCGCTTTACAGGCCGCCCAACAGATGCAAGAACGGCTACAGGCCCTTAATGAACGCTGGCAAGCTCAAGGTCACCCCGCCTTACAAATGGGGATTGGTTTACATTCTGGAGAGGTCATTGCTGGAAATATTGGCTCCGCCGAGCGAATGGAATATACGGTGATCGGTGATACGGTCAATTTGGCCTCACGCATTGAAAGCCTGACCAAAGACTATCCCTGCTCCATTCTATTGAGTGAACAGACCCAGGAACAGTTACCAAGCACCATGCGCACCCGCTTTATTGCTGAAACAGCCGTTCGTGGCCGAACAGGCTTAATCAAGCTCTACAGCGTTAGCCCCTAATCTACTTTTGTTTCATATAGATTGATGTATTGGTAGCACCCTGTTCAATTCGGTTCACATGAAGTCGACTACAGTGATCATCCGGATTCTGCTCTAACAGCTGTTTAAACCCGGTCAATGCTGTATCCACCTCTCCTGCCGTTAACGCTTCATAAGCTGTACGGTACTGTTTTAGATAATCCTGATTATACTGTTGAGGATCCACCACCTCTTCAATATCCACCAGTTTTTCTTTACCTTTCAATGCAATCGAACCTACAGATCGATAAAGACCGCTGTTTCCTTCGGTTTTCTGTAGAACCTCGCGGGAACTGCACACACGGGTACCAAAAATCTTATTGAGCCCCTCAATACGGGCAGCCACATTCACCGCATCGCCTAATGCTGCATATTTAAAACGTTGTTCTGAGCCAAAATTACCCACCAAAGCCTGACCTGTATGTAGACCAATACGTGTCGCACCAACCGGTATACCCTCCGCCTGCTGCTGTTCCTGAAAACTCCGGGTAAAAAGGGCAATTTCCTGGGAACAACGTACAGCCCGCTGCGCATGGTCTTTTTGTGCCACCGGGGCATTAAAGATTGCAAACACAGCATCACCAATCAGGTCCACCACCAACCCTCCATGGTTCATAACAATCGAGCAGACTCCATCAAAATAGGCGTTCATCACACGACCTAGTACCAACGGCTCACTCTGTTCAGATAATGTGGTAAAACCCTCCAGATCGGTAAACAGAAAGGTTAACTCTCTACGCTCGGCCGTTCGGGTTAGGCGGCTGGGGTCGTCAAGCAGCTGTTTGAGCAGATCAGGTGACAGATAACGGCTAAACGCTTGTTTTAGAAGATTTCTATCCCGCCTTTCCATCTTTCCTACCAAGCGATCTGTGGTCACCGTAGTCACCAACAAAACCAGAGCGGCGCCCACAAACGGTAAAAGCACCCCCCCTTGCTGAAAAAGCTCAACCACACCCCACCACATGCCCCCCATAACCAATAAAACCAAAGAGACTCTCGCCCACAGACGTGCCGAAAAACCCAACAACAGCCCGACGAGCAAAGCCCCACCAAAATGGATCAATACCGCCATACGATCCGCATGGGGGCTTTTATGATTGGCCAACAGGTGGGCCAACGCCTGAGCGTGAATCATCGCACTGGCATGGGGTTGGCCTTGATTAGAGAGAGATAGAGGCGTTTGATAGGAAGGGGTGTACGCGGACGCCACACCGATCAGAACAATTTTATCCTTAAACCAATGGTCAGGTAGGGATGTAACCAGGTGGGCAGGAATCTCATTAAACGCTGAAGTCTCGGCATCTGGGCCTCGCCGCCAACGAATAGCCTGTGCCTCATGATCGGTCTTCAATGACATACGTACCATCATCTGGTGGGCAAAGCTGGGGATATGCTTACCTTGCGGATCCTTGTATCCCCCTTGTAGATGACGCACACGTTTATCCACACCATTGGCTTGATGCTGTGCCAACCCCCGCATAGATGGTGGAATAAGCTTCTCCAAATAGGCCTGTTCGGCGGAAGATACCCCCTCTTTAGTGGTGGCATAGTGCACCACGGTTGGAACCTTCATATCCCGTATGGTCTGGTGGAGATGCCGATCTTTGTGGGCTTCACTCTCTTGATGAAACAGAACATCCAAACCAATGGCCCGCACCCCTTTGTTCTGTAGGGCTTGGAGTAAGTCAGCCACAAAGCTACGGTCCAACGGCCAGCGGTAAGGAAACTGTTTTAAGGTCTCCTCAGTGATCATCACCAAGGTAATTTGCTCATGCTGGGGTTGAAACGGGGTGTAGTGGGCAATGCGATGGTCGGAAGTATGGTTTTCCAATGCATGAAAAGAGGGCAGCAACCAGGCAAGCCCCATCACCACCGCAACCACCAAAAAAACCACGGCCAACAGTTGGAACAACCGTTTTTTAATCCATTCCCCAGAACCAGATCGCCACATACCAACCCCCCAACCTGCATGACACACATGGGTCACAAAAAAAGGCTACGCACAAGCGTAGCCTTTTTTATATCAACTTACCCCCAAAGAAGGGAGCAGGATTTACTCTTCATCAACATCATCGTCGTCACGGTGCACCCGCTCGAGCTGCTCTTCTTTGGTCTTGCAGTCAATACATAAGTCGGTAACAGGACGGGCTTGCAAGCGGCCAAGGCCAATCTCTACACCGCAACCATTGCAGTAGCCATACTCATCTTCCTCAATGGTACGGATGGTCCGCTCAATTTTACCGATCAGCTTACGCTCACGATCACGGGTGCGTAGCTCAAAGTTACGGTCTGTCTCCAGCGAGGCACGGTCGGTCGGATCCGCAAAAACCGCTTTTTCCTCATGCATACCGTGCACGGTCTTTTCCGCTTCTTCCATCAACTGCTCTTTCCAATCCAGCAGTTGTAGGCGGAAGTAAGCCCGTTGGAGCTCACACATGTACTCCTCATCAGTCTCCTCAGAAGGTTCATACCCCTCTGGAAGGATTACATCGGCCAGTTTGTCAGCTACGCCTTGTTCGCTCATTATCTTTCCTCCATCCCGAGTCTTATGTATGACTCGACCGAATCCATGCCTATGCATCCAGGGCCAAATTCGCAATCCTTTTTAGAATTCCAACACGTGTCAGAACTCATGCTAACGGCAAACTCTAGTGCATTTTACGCCAAAATGACAGGCACAAAGTGCACACCCCACACAATTCCCTTTATAGGACCAAAGGCGGCCGCGGGTGTGGTGAGAACAGCTTGCCAGGATTGAGAATTCCGTGGGGATCAAACAGCTTTTTAAGTTGCTGCTGCATCGCCAGATTCTCCGCATCCAACTCCCAACCCAGATAGTCCCGTTTTTGAAAACCGATGCCATGCTCACCTGACAGGGTACCATCCAATTTAACCACCAAGCTGAATACCCGATCCAGTGCCTCTGGCACACGATCCATCACCGCAGAATCTTCTGGGTCTACCAACAGATTAACATGAATGTTGCCATTACCGGCATGACCAAAATTCGCCATGGGCAGATCCACCTTGCGGGCGATCTGTTGTAACCCTTCAATCAAAGCAGGTAAGCGCGAAACCGGTACCGCGACATCTTCATTAATACGCTTTGGTGCCAGATTTTTTAAAAGGGGCGAGAGCGCATAGCGTGCGGCCCAAACCTCTTTGGCTTCATGGTCATTATTGGCTGTTACCAGCTCCAGAGGTGCAAATTTCTGTAGGATGGCCACCATCCGTTTAAGTTCCGCTTCAACACGCTCGGCATCGTCGGCAACTTCTAACAGCAGCAGGGCTGCCGCTTGTGTCGGAATATCCATCCCCGACTGACGTAACAGGCCAAGACATGCACCATCCATAAACTCCAAGGCCGTAGGTGGTACACCCGCAGCCATAATGGCACTCACCGCCTCTGACGCTGATTCTAAAGAGGAGTAGATAACCCGCAATGTACGTTGGACAGCAGGTTTTGGTGCAAGTTTCAGAATTGCTTGAGTAATCACCCCCAAGGTACCCTCAGAGCCAACCAATAGCCGGGTCATATCATAACCGGTCACGCTTTTGGAGCAACGAGAACCTGTGCGTAACAGTGTACCATCGGCCGTGACCACATTCAGTCCCATCACCCAATCGCGCACCACACCAAAACGTACGGCATTGGGGCCAGCGGAGCACATCGCCAAATTCCCCCCTATGGCACAACTTTTTGCCGAGGAGGGATTGGGTGGCCAGAACAGACCATGACTCACCAGTTCCCCTTGAAGGTCGTTATTAATGACCCCTGGCTCAACCACCGCCAGTCGGTCAGCCGCATGAACCTCAAGCACACGGTTCATGCGTTGTAGAGAGAGGATAATCCCCCCTTCAACGGCCAACGCCCCGCCCACGTTACCCGTTCCGGCGGTTCGTGGAATAACCGGAACACGGTGTTCGTGGCACAGGGCGAGGGTTGTTTGAACATCTTTGACGGTTTGGGCCAATACCACCCCATGAGGGCGCGCATACAAACCGGTATTATCCCAGGCATAGGACTCCAGATGCGCCGCATCGGTCAACACCTTCTGCCCACCCAACTGCCCCTGTAGGGTTGTCAGGGTTGTCTGGATAGAATCCGCAAAGGTGTGGCGTGAGGCCATCGGTCAATCCTTATGGTGTCTGTTTCATCTCTTCATCGGTTAAGGGCGTGGGTTTAAAGCTGTCTGTATCCACCTCAATGTAGGAGACAACCTCTTTGACCCCTTTAACCACACTGGCAATGCGCGCAGCTCGGTCCCGTTCATGAATCGAAGCGGCCAAACCGGTGAGATACACAATATTCTTGGTGGTATCTACATGGATATCCAAACCACGAACTTGCTCATCCCGTAGCAGCATCATTTTGACCTGGGTAGAGATCCAGGTATCCTCAGCCAGCTCCTGAGCCGAGGCATACTGCACTTTCAGTTCGGAGTGCACAGCCCGCACACCTCGGGTCGCTTTGGCAATGCGCACCGACTCCTGCAGCTCTTCTTCAGAAGCCGCGGTGCCTGTGAGCAATACCTTACCCCGAAAAACCGTAACGTTGATGTTACCCCAGCGTACTTTTTCGCTCTCGATATAGGCGGCACGAATTTTATTGGAGACCCAAAGGTCTTCAACCAGTGCAACCGTACTACGCCGCTCTACAGCCACGCCGGTGGCGACACTTCCCCCTAGAAAGGGTAAGCAGCCTGAGAGCAGGGTTGCCATCATCACGACCAACAATCCACGAACCATCCCGTTAACCATCTGATCCATCCTTAGATCCTGTTTGGAAACGCACGTTCCCCAGATCTTTCCCTGATCTAGGCTTTCATTACCATCCAAGCTGAAAAGCATCTGCAATAATCTCCGCCTGCCAGCGCTTATTCTGTTTTTTGACCAACACAGCATCAAAACGACATGGCGCATTCAACCATTGAGGGTGCCTCTGCTGCCAAGCTTCTGCCAACTGAGCAAGTTGCCGTTGCTTTTGCGCATCAATCGCCTCGGCTGGGGAGCCACTGACATCCCCTTGACGGGCTTTCACCTCACAAAACACCAGTACATCACCATCTAGCGCAATAATATCCAGCTCACCATAGCGGGTACGTGCGTTCTGCTTAAGTATCTTATACCCATTCTTTTTCAAAATCTTACAGGCGTAATCTTCCGCCTGTTTGCCAAAGGTTTTAGGGGTTAAGAAGTCCATATTTCCCCCTTACCCACAGCCATGGGACAGCCCACTAACAGCAAGAACTGTGCTAAACCGAAGAGCCAGAGCAGATTCATGAATGATCTTTCAACCGCAGCGCCATCTCATAGAGCTGCTTGCGGGGTAGCCCTGTGATCTCAGCCACCTTCTTACTGGCCATTTTGACCGGAAGCCCCTGCTCAAGAGCCTGTTTAAGCAAAGGCTCAGGATCTTTAACTTTCACTTCGCCCGGCGCAATCAAAACCACCATTTCCCCACGGGGATCATGGGTCTGAAAATAGCTCAACAGCTCTCCGGCACTCCCTCGATGAAAGGTCTCATGTATCTTTGTTAGCTCCCGCGCCACCACCATGGGGCGATCATGCCCCAGCACATCCACAACCCGCTCCAACAGTTTGACGATCCGTTTGGGGGATTCAAAAAGAATAACGGTACGCCGCTCCTCCTCAACAGAGGTCAGATAGCGCTTCATCTCCCCCTCTTTACGGGGGGCAAAGCCATCAAACAAAAAAGTATCGGTAGGCAGACCAGAGCCACTAAGGGCGGTGGTTACAGCGGTCGCACCAGGGAGGGGCACCACGCTGATTTCTGCTTCAATACAGGCACGCACCAGGGGCTCACCCGGATCACGGATACCCGGTGTGCCGGCATCCGAGACCAAAGAGATGGTCTGACCTTCTTGTAATTTCTGAATAATCGATGGAATTCGACTTTGCGTATTATGCTCATGAAAACTGGTCATGGGCACACCAATACCCAGGTGGGAAAGCAGCTTTCCGGTATGGCGGGTATCCTCTGCCAGGATCCGATCAGACTGCTTTAATAGGCGAATTGCCCGCAGAGTGATATCCTCCAGGTTGCCGATGGGGGTCGGAATAAGGTACAAAACACCTACTGTGGTGCGTTTATTGGTGTGTTCAGACCCTGTCACCGCGCGATCCCCGACCATGTGGAAACATCATGCCCAGTCGCCTATATCTGACGACCCATCGCCCTTTGGGGCGTACCTATACCACCCTGTTTTTGGCCTTGGTGCTCTTGGGTGGCTGTGCCACTGCACCTTTGGACCTCAAACAGAAACAGCCCCCCTCCCCCATTACCCATAAGGTAAAGGCGGAATCGGAAGCGCTGCAAAAAGCACCCTCAAAGGATTCTGCGCAGGCGAAACCGCCTAAACAGAAAACCAAAACGGTGATCAAGGATATGCTGCCCCTACCCGGCCAAGAGAACCTTGCCGTGAAGCAGGCTAGCGCTTTATCCAACACCACCATCCAGACCGATACTGAAGCCCTGGCCACGGGGAACAAACCAACCCCCAAGCCAAGTTCACACATCGCTTCGTTATCGGATATGGAACCCCTACCCGGTGAAGAGGTACAACCTTTAGGGGATAAAGAGCAAGATGGTAGCATGGCCCCCATACGGCTGGCTACGAACAAGCGCTATGGGCATAAGCGTCAAGGCAGCGCGCTATTAAGCAACAACCCCCACGAACGTTATGAAAATCCAGAACTCCCCGCTGAACTGATTCAGTGGCAGCGCTACCTTAACCACTATCTAACCCGTGGTGCGTTGCAGGATACCATGACCCTGGCTTATGCCTACCCAGCGGATACAGTAATCCAGGGGCAACAAGCTCACTTAACCTGGCGCATGATCCGGGGGCAGAGCCCAGAACGGTTGGAAGTTCTGCTCAAACAGCAACCCACCGACCGACCATTGATCACCCCTTACCTGGCTTTGGCGTTAGGGGATGCCCGCTGGAAGCAGGGGGACCAACAGGGTGCCCGCAAACTGTGGCAAATGGTCCTGGCCAAAAGCCGCTGGACCCCACTTACCCGTGAAGCACGCCACCGCCTGACCCCAGATCGCAACCCCACCATGCAGCTGGGTCTGCTACTCCCCCTTACCGGACAGTATGGTCATTTGGGTAATAATGCGCTCCAAGGGGTTCAACAAGCCCTGGCTGACTATCCAGACGTTCCCCTCTCCCTCTTTGTTGGGGATACCAAAGGGGATGAAATTATCACCGAGAAAGTGGTCCGTGGCTTGGTGGATCAGGGTGTCGAGTTGATGCTCGGCCCCATTTTTCATTATGAGGCCGCCACGGCAGCACGCACAGCGGTGACCTTGCAACGCCCCATTATTGTTCTAAACCCCCGTAAAAGTATTGCCAATATCGATCCTGCCAGCCGGCCTGGACAACAAAACCGTCTACGTTGGATCTATCTCAATGCCTTTGATCCTGAGCAACAGGCGCGGGATATGGCCCACTATGCGGTTAAAGTGGAAGGACGCCGTCGTATCGCCTTTTTGGCGCCAGACAGTGACTTTGGTAAACTGAGTGTGCTCGCCTTTAGAAATGAGGCCATTAAGCTTGGTGCCACCGTGCTGGAACCCTATTATTTTCCTGAAGATAGCCGCGATTTTTCACCCTGGCTAAAAAAGATGGTCCACGTAGATCGGGATATGGTGGCCAAACGTCTGAGACGGGCCAGCCGTTACCGCTCTCTTGACCCAGCCGATCCACCGGCAGCAACGGATAAGGATGAGGTGCAACCTTGGGCGGATTTTGATGCCATTTTTCTTCCAGTACCTGCGCACCAAGCACGCTTAATCGCCCCACAACTGGCCTTTTATAATGTGCGCACCCCCTCGGTCTCGCTACTGGGCATGCCCTTATGGAACAGCCCTGAGCTGATGGCAGAAGGGACCGATTATCTGAAAGGGGCGGTCTTTACTGATCTACCCGCAGACCGCAAATTAACCTTTGATAACAACTACCGACGCCACTGGCAACAGGATCCCTCCACCTTGGCCATGCTGGCTTATGACAGTGTTGTCACCGTAGCCCAATTGATGCGGGATATGCGGATGGAGAAGTTGAACCACCGGTACTGGCTGAGCCAACTTAGCCGTGGTGAAGGCTTTGCCGGTATCACAGGTCCACTCAGATACATGCCCGACGGCCGTTCGGTACGCAGCTATCCCTACTATGAAATTGGGGATGGTAAAATTATTCCTGTGGTCTTGGATGATGAGGAATAATACCGGTTAAACGGTTAGGGTTGAGCAGATGAGCAGGCCTGACGACAGAAAGCCTTAGGGATCGGTTTCTGACACCAACCAGGCAGAAGATGGACGCCTGTGACTGAGCCATCTATGCGCTTGAACGGAGCATCCTTATGAGCGCACATGCCCTCTATTTGACACGCTATTGAGCCACCCTAGCTTACCGTTAAGGTCGGAAATAACTAAGCAAAAGAGCACTCACCACAGTTTGCTCGTCACGCGGTTTTTTTAAGCTCTGCCACTGCCTGAAGGGATACGAATTTATCCCCCCTCCCATGGTTTACCCATCGATTGAAGCTGCGTGAGAAGCAGCACACCCCCAGACCATGTGCGCGCAAAGGAACGACCAAACCATGCCACCCTTACCCGTTATGATCTGTGGGCTTGTGATGATACTTGGCTTTCACAGCGCCCTAGCCTTGGCAGCCTGTAGCTCCCCGCCCCTAACACAACGTTTTGTGCGACAAGGGCCCTATATTAAGGATCTAACGAACGCTATCTTATGGCAGCGCTGCCCCATTGGCAGTCCATGGCACAGCCAGCAAGGGTGCCGGGGCCACGCCGAACACCATACGCTCCACCATGCCCACCAGCTTGCCCAACAAAAGGGAACAGGGTGGCGCTTACCCACCATTGATGAGCTGTTTAGCCTTGTCGATCCAAGCTGTGGGCAACCTGCTATTAACACGCAGATATTTCCACAAACAAGGGCGGGGGAAGAGGCCTTTTTTTGGAGCAATTCCCCAGTTGAGGAGATACCCGGGCTTGTCTACGCCATCCATTTCAAGCAGGGTGATGTGGATGGACATACCCCCGATTTTCCTTTGGCGGTACGTTTGGTCCGTGATATCCCCTAACCCTTATTTCGTCCACATCACAGCATCCTTTATAATCAGTAGGCACCACCATGAAACCACCGTATACATTGCACCCCTATGCCCCCACCCTAGCGGCCTACCAAATGTTGTTCCAAGCTGTAGGTTGGCCCGTGCTGGAACCATCCATTATGCAGCGGGCGATTGATGGATCCGTCTATTTTGTGCATGTCCAGGTACAGGGGCAGACCATTGCCTGTGGTCGTCTGGTGGGGGATGGTGCTCTATACAACTATCTACAAGATGTTATTGTGCACCCGGATTATCAGGGCATGGGGGTCGGTCAACAGATTGTTAAAACACTGCTATCATGGCTAAACACCCATACACCCAATCGGTTTATAGGTCTTATTGCTGCAGAGGGAAAAGCCGAGTTTTATAAACAGTTTGGCTTTTTATTACGTGATGCCCAATCCCCCGCCATGAGCCGCCGAGCAGATCACACTTAAAGGAGAGCCCATGGGACGCTTAGAGGGAAAAATAGCCCTGATCACCGGGTCGGCAAGAGGCATTGGCCAAGCCATCGCCCAACGCTTTGTGCAAGAAGGGGCTTATCTGATCGCTACGGACATCCAAGATAATCTTGGCCAACAGATGATACACCCTTTTGGTCGCCAAGCTGAATATCAGCACTTGGATGTCTCCCAAGAGGATCAGTGGCAACAGATCACCCCATCCATCCTGGCCCAGCATGGCCGGTTGGACATCCTGGTCAATAATGCTGGGATAACCGGTTTTTTAGAAACACCAGGACCCCATGATCCTGAAAATCTGGATATGCAAAGCTGGCATCACGTACAAGCCACCAACCTGGATGGTGTGGCCCTGGGTTGTAAATATGGCATTAAGATGATGAAGGGCACGCAGGCCGGTAGCCTGATCAACATATCTTCACGTTCCGGTTTGGTCGGTATTCCTGCAGCAGCGGCCTATGCTGCCAGCAAAGCCGCTGTACGTAACCACAGCAAATCAGTTGCGCTATACTGTGCCGAACAGCGCTACCCCATCCGCTGCAACTCCATACATCCAGGTGCTATCCTGACACCCATGTGGGATGCCATGCTTGGCCAGGGTGAACCGCGGCAAAGGGCGATCGAAGCCCTTGCCAAGGATATTCCCTTGGGGGTGATGGGCGAAGCCGATGATGTCGCCTATGCAGCACTCTATTTGGCTTCGGATGAGTCAAAATATGTGACGGGAATTGAGCTGAATATTGATGGTGGTATTCTGGCAGGTAGCCATGCCCGCCCCACAACCGATCATTCAAGCACTTGATCGGTCAGCAGAGAAGACTGACAAGCGGCATAACCTTCTTAACACCTTCATACAGATCTGTTTTAAAGGTTTTTCATCCGCATACCTTTAAGTTGAACATCGGTATTATTGGTATGAGAAAAAAGCCAGTCCAACAGAAAAAACTTCACATTAACCGTGGCGTAAATATCCTGCTTATCCAGCAGGTCTCGTTTAAAGGATTCAACCTTTTTGGCAAAATCCTCATGCTCACGTTTGTGGGCTTCAAAGCCAATATAGTTATTACTCTCCATTAACTGCTCTTCATACGCCAAATGTTCACGAATATAGCGGAAGAGAAAGTCAAAGTGGCTCTGAATTTCAGCCCATGTTTGATCATCCGGGCGCTGTTTGAGCAACTGTTCAACCAGCGCATGAAAATCCACAATATGATCGAGTAGTTGACGATGCTGGAGATCAATATTTCCAACACCAATAACAGGAAGCTTGGAACGCAGATAATCCCGAGCCTGCTCGGGTTCTTGGTCCATTGCCTGGGAATACTTACTGGCCATAATCCACCTCTCAAGAGTTGAGAGGACTATACCATAACCTGCAAAAGAAAGGGGAAATATGACCTATGCATCATGCCGATAAATACCCGCTCACCTCACGCTCATAAACGCTCTAATAACTCTCTTTTTTTATCTTGAAATTCCTGCTCTGTAATCAAACCACGCTCCATAAGCCCCCCCAGTTTTTCAATGGTTGCAAAAATGGTATCTGCATCCACCGCAGCCACAGGCTCGGTAACCGTGGGTGGTACTTCCGGTACCTGCCCGATCGTGGGATCAGGCTGAGGTTCTGGCATCTGCTCCATCGTGTCTTCTGGCTGAAGATCGGGGGTCGGCGCCATCTCGGCATAGGAGGGCCCCAAAGGATCATTTAATATGACATGGGGCAGTTCTGCCAGGGCTACCACACCAAATTGACTGGTTAATGTGATGCTTCCATCAAAAGATTGCTGCTGGCTAAAGCCACCAATCTGATGGTTTAACGTATCGTAAAGCGCCACCTGCCCCCCAGCATCCACCGCCAACCGCTTAAAATTGGGAAAATAAGCATAACGCATATTGTTTTGGCTACCCGAGGAGGCCGGCTGCCCCAAAGCCTGCGGCCACCAGTTGCTTTGACTGCTACCGGGCACAAACAAACTCACCCCGCCCTGGGGACCTGAGGCGGGTTGGGGGGTTGGCTCAAAGGGCTGATTGTAATAGAGGGTAGAGAGTTCTGCACACAGGTTATCCACCGTCATTTTCAGACCATGGTTGAACATATCACCCACCATGGTCATGCCGCCTTGCATCCACTGACCACCACCACCCAGTTCAGGAATATTAAACTGTGCCATGGAACCACCACCCATAGCGACGGCGTCGAGCATTTGCGCCACCGCATCACTGGATAGCGCATAGCGTTGGGCAATGGCATCCACCATCTGTTGGCCTTCGGGCGTTAAGCGTGCCATGGGGAGAAATCCTTACTTTGTGTCACATTTATTGGGGGTCATGAGCTGTACGGGGGTGCACACTCCTGCATTGTTACGGACATCATGACATGGATGGATTTAGATTGCTTGCTGATTCGCCTATTTCAAGCAATAAGGGGCCAGAGTTTTTTGCGTCTCCAGCAAAGCCAAGCTTAAGCATCCCTTTGATCAATAAGCATGCAACCACCCAAAAGATATGTAAAAAAGGTTGCTCAATCGCACAAAATGAGGTTTGTTATTAAACACAACACATATCAAAAATACCAGGCTTACCCCTTAACTTCATACGCTCTTTGACGAAACGAACGGGAAAATTCATGTCTGATCCTCAGACACTACAAAAATCCCACTTTACAGCCAATAACCTGGATCCAGATGACCGGACAGAAGCTTGGCGGGAGAGCATAGGGACACTCTTTGATATTAAGCTATCCAATCAGGTAACGGACGATCAGTTCCATGCCTCGGTGACCAGCCATCTGCTCAATGAACAGTTAATGCTGGCCCACTGTCAAACACGGGCTCAACTGTTTACCCGCAATGCATTACGAACCACTGAGGATGGTTTGGATTATTATATGATCCAAACCCATTTTAGCGGCGAGCAACACTTTACGGTGGGTTCCAAAACCCATGTATGCCGACCTGGTGATGTCGCTGTTTTGGATCTTGCCGATCTACACCATTCCCAAGCCAGTGATTTTTCTAATCTTTCCTTAGTGGTTCCACGCATGTTGCTGGCCCCACTCCTGGAAAATCCTGATAGCCAGGAAGGGCGTGTGCTCCAGGCAGACAACCCACTGACCACCATTGCCCGCACCCATTTTCACACCCTGCACCGTATCGCCGATCAACTAACGCCAGATGAAGCCGCGCAGTTGGTACAACCCACCCTTATGCTTATGGCCAGTGCCATTAATGGTACGACTGAACAGGTGGATCAGGGGGCCAACAGTATTGTACAGGTCACCTTATTGCAGATTAAAACAGAGATTGAGCATATGCTGTCTCACCCCAAATTAACCACAGACTATCTTTGCTCTAAACTCCATATTTCCCGCTCCAGCCTCTACCGCCTCTTCAAACCGGTAGGTGGCATTCATAAATATATTCAAAAACGGCGTTTACGCCGCTGTGCTGAAGCGTTGCTCCACCCCGCCCACCAGCATCGCTCCATTGCAGATATCGCTTTTGGTTGGGGCTTTACCAGCCAGTCACACTTCTCCAGTCTGTTTAAAGAGCACTTCCAGGTCTCACCAAAGGCTTTTCGAGAAAACCGGGCATCCCACCAACTTACCCAGCAATCCTCACCCTTTGATGATCCTAAAGTGGGGGACCGAATCTACGAAACCTGGCTTTCTAAGACACTCCGCATCTGACGCTCTGCCTCTCACACCGCACTTCAAGCCCACCAATATGCTGTTTCTTACATACCCACTGCATCACGATTGATACATGCTGACAAAGTTTTGAGACTCCCCGTCAATTGTCATAAGAGCCATTATGATACGGTGTTAAATCTTCTCATCCATTCAGACAGAGGCCAGCAGAGACGACAGAGATGATCTCTCTAAAAGGGGGCCGGTTATACAAACGGAGCCCTGGCAGAGTTTAAGGCCCCCAATACAGAGCACAGCTACCCTCTGCTGGGTAACGAACGTGCGTATGGTAGCCACAAAGGGCACAGCATAGGGTTAGGATGCCGACAGGCCTACACCGAAAAGGGGTATTCTTGAAGGATGACTTCAGGAAAGCTTAAAGAGCAACCCTAAGATGATATGCTGCGGCTAAAACATACATTAAAGAGTATGGGCAGAGCCATGAGTACAGATGTACTTCAAAAAACATACAGCGAGGCAGAGGCGCCATTAGCCAAAAGCCGTACCTGTACAATGTGTGGCAGTAAAGAGCAGACGGACAGTCAAACACTCACATTTTTGTGTGATCCATGCCGCCTAAAAGCAAGCCGACTACGCATTGCAGATCCTCCCACCCCACAGGAACTGGCTGCCCGTCAACTTAAGCGTTCTCAAAGCCGTATACGCAGACGTCGCCGTTAGCCAAAGGCTCACACAATCATACGGCGCCGCACCAGTGTAACCGCCCAGATAAACCCAATGACCCGATAGAACGTAATGACCGATAGGTGTAAGAGTACATCTTGCACCCCCATCGCCAGCGGACGCATTAGGGCAACACTTGGGGCAAAGGCAGTTACATAGATCGCCGTTAGGCAAAGGCTCACACAATAATACGGCGCCGCACCAGCTTAACCGCCCAGATAAACCCAATGACCAGATAGAACGTAATGACCGATAGGTGTAAGAGTACATCTTGCACCACCCCCCCTGTCGCCAGAGGACGCATAAGCTCAACAACATGGGTTAAAGGCAGTAACAAAATAAAATACTGTAGAAGTTCTGGCAGGGTGTTGACGGGGTAGAACACCCCACAGAAGAGAAACATGGGGACCGTCACCAACGTCGTGTAGTAGAGAAAAAATTCATAACTGGGTGAAACAGCGGTCACCACCATACCCAAGCTGGCAAAGGTTAAACCTGACAAGAAGACAATGGGTAGGGTTAACAGGATATTTTGGATCTCAAAAGCACCAAACAGTGTCGCCACCAAAAAGATGGCAAAGCCTGCGATCAGCGCTTTACTGGCAGCCCAAATCACCTCTCCAGCCACCACATCCGCGACACTTAGTGGAGTGGTTAGCTGCGCATGATAGGTATTTTGGCGGGTCATACGGGTAAAGGCCCCATAGAGCACCTCAAAGGTACTGCTGTTCATAGAGCTACTGGCCAGAATACCGGATGCCACAAAGACCAGATAGGCCATCCCCTCCACTTCCCCCACAAAACGCCCGAGTCCATAACCCATACCTGCCAAATAGAGTAGCGGTTCACCCAAGTTACCGGCCAAGGAAGCCGTATAGGTTTTACGCCATACCATAAAGTGGCGGCGCCAGGTCTGAACCCAGCCTTTGGAGGGGAGATAATCGGTGGCTTGCATAGTCATCCGGTTTTTTAAAGCCCATAAAGGGCTGTATCATTAAAATAGATTGCGGTTTCGATCCCTTAATCCCGCAACTCTCGCCCGGTCAGTTTAAGAAACACATCTTCCAGGTTGGCAGGCCGAGCCAGCAGGGTTAAATCGTGACGATTACCCAACTTCTCCAAAATGGCCCCTGGCTGGTCAGTATAACAGAAGAGGGTATCCCCCACCTGCTCTAGGCGTGCAGGGAGTTGGGGCAGCTCTGCAAGGACCAAGGGAATGCTCGAGCGCACCTCCACCACATCTGGCTCAACATGGCGGTCAATTAACTCTACAGGGGAGCCCTGGTCCAAAATATTACCGCTATCGAGTATCAACAAGCGGTCACATAATTGAGCGGCCTCTTCCATATAGTGGGTGGTTAACAGTAGGGTTTTACCCTCTTCCCGCAGTTGACGCAGACGTTGCCAGATCAGGTGCCGTGCCTGGGGATCAAGCCCTGTGGTAGGTTCATCCAACACCACCAGTTCAGGCTCTGCAACCAAAGCACGTGCAATCACCAACCGCCGCTTCATACCACCCGAGAGCGTACGTACGGCCGATTGTGCCCGATCCTCAAGCCTAGCAAATTTCAACAACGCCTCAATGCGGGGCTTAATGATACTATCGGGTAGCTGAAAATAACGGCCATACACCAGAATATTTTCCCAAACCAGCAGATCATCATCCAGGTTATCCTCCTGGGCGACCACGCCCAAGCGGCGACGCACAGAGAGGCATTCTGGCGTCATGGGCTCATCAAAAACCAGCAACTCACCACCATCAACTGGTGAGAGACCCGTCAACATACGCATAGTGGTGCTTTTTCCCGCACCATTTGGGCCTAATATGCCAAAACACTCTCCACGGCGAATCTCAAAGTTGATTCGGTTGACAACTGGAGTATCCTGATACTGTTTGGTCAAATCCGTTGCACGGACAACGCATGCCATAGTGGCTCCACGGGGCAAAAGGGGAAGAGCCCACTATTTTTGCGCGTCCTTAACCTGACGGCAATGGGTAAAAATTGGAATGAAAGAATATTGAGGACCTATTATGCAGCCTTTACTTACTGCTGATCAAATGCGCCGTGTGGATCAAAACACCATCGAACAACTGGGTTTGCCCAGTATGGTCCTTATGGAAAATGCAGGGCGAGCATGCGTTAACCTACTTTTGGAGCGTATGCCAGACCTCAACCAGCAACGGGTCCTTATTCTTTGTGGTGGGGGAAATAATGGGGGGGATGGGTTGGTCATGGCCCGCTGGCTTAAAGAGCAGGGCATGGATACCCGTGTCGTTATGTTCACCCCAGCCGAGCGGCTCAAGCGAGATGCAGCCATTAACTATGCTGTCTATGAAAAAATGGGCGGGCGTATTCGCCATGTCTACACCCCTGAAGATCTGGCGGCCTTTCCATCCTGGATCGGACATGCTGGTGTAGTTATCGATGCACTTCTTGGTACCGGCTTAGAGCGGCCTGTTGAGGGACACTATGCGCTGGCCATTGAGCAGATTAACGCCGCAACCAAACCTGTACTGTCTGTCGATCTTCCTTCAGGTATTCATGCAGATACCGGACAAATTCTTGGCTGTGCCGTACGCGCGAACTGGAGTGTGACCTTTGCGGCTGCCAAAATTGCCCACTACACCCATCCCGGTGCAGCGTATTGTGGGGAGGTGGTCACCGCCCCCATTGGCATCCCCCAATCCATGTTGGATATCCCGGAACATTCCGTTCAACTTAACACCCCCAACTTATGGCACCCACCCCAGCGTTGTCCTGCCAGTCACAAAGGTAGCCATGGTCACCTGCTCATTCTAGGGGGGTCTCGTGGTAAAGGGGGGGCGCCTGCTCTCACCGCCATGGGGGCCCAACGTATGGGTACGGGGTTAATCACCTGCGCGGTTCCTAAATCTGTACAGCCCCAGGTTGCGACACTCTGTCCTGAAGTGATGACCTTTCCGATGGATGAGGAGGGAGATGGAGGCATGCTGCCTGAACACCACGGCCCCTTTAAACAGATTGGGTTTAACCCAACCGTGGTTGCTGTCGGCCCCGGGTTGGGTACCGGTGGTGGCGCGGCTGAGTTGATTGCTCAACTGGTACGCACCCCCCTACCTATGGTGATGGATGCCGATGCCTTAAACTTAATGGCACTTCAGCCCGGTTTATTACGTGCGCACCGGGCGCCCGAATTGGTGCTGACCCCCCACCCTGGCGAATTTGCCCGCTTAAGTGGTCACACAGTTGAAGCAATTCAGGCAGATCGCATCACTAAAGCCCGAGATTTTTCCCGTTCATGGCGGGTTTGGTTGGTGTTAAAAGGTGCAGGAACGGTTATCGCCTCACCAGATAACCGGGTTTGGATTAACCCAACCGGTAACCACGGGTTGGCGACGGGGGGTAGTGGTGATCTGTTGACCGGTTGTATCGCAGGGCTCCTTGCCCAAGGCTGGAGCATGCAAGACGCCATTTTAGCAGCGGTATGGATGCATGGTCGGGCTGCCGACCTTAGTGCGCAACAACAGGGCGGACAAGTGGGCATGACCAGCCGTGATCTACTCCCCTATCTCCGTCAATTACGTAATCAAGCCATAAACTGAATTGTCGCAATAAAGCGCCACTCTTTTTTAATTTGGAAGTTACTTATCCGCATCAATGCGCTGCACACAGGCTGAAAATGTTCGTTTTAGCCGCGGCACTCTAGCCATTAGCCCCCGCATTTAATCATTATTTTTGACTAGAATTTCATAAACTTATATAGATTCATGTCTTTTTCTCATCAGGCATCCGCTTTTACACCCTAAAAACGTAAAAATACAGTAGACTACTCTTAGTGCGGAACACACATAACGCACAAAATTTTGCCTAAAACAGGGCATACATATATTTCAGACTTAAACCTTAAAGGGGAGATGGTTATGGGCAATATGAAGCTCTCGAGTATTATGGCTTTGGGGTTTGGCGTGGTCATAACCTTATTGCTGGTTGTTTCCATTGCCTCTTTCTTAGGGTTAAAAGATGCGGTTACCGGTTTTACCGAATACCGGGGCTTAGCCCGTGACACCAATTTGGCGGGCCGCCTGCAGGCCAACATGCTCATGGTGCGGATGAATGTTAAGGATTTTAATATCACCGGCAGCCAAAAGGATATTGATCAATATAACGACTACTACGAGAAGATGAGCACCTTCTTGACCGAAGCGCTTGAAGAGATCCAAAAGCCTGAGCGGGCCTCACTGGTCTCTGATGTAAACCGTAAAGTAAAAGAGTATCAGCGCGGGTTTGATCAAGTTAAAGCATTTCGCCTTTCACGAAATAAAGCGGTCCAAGACGGTATGGACCCTAACGGTTTAAAAATGCGCAAAGATATAACGGCCATTATGGAATCCGCTTTCCAAGATGGTGATCCCTCTGGTGCCTACTATGCTGGCCGTGCTCAAGAACATGTCCTGCTGGGCCGTCTGTATGCGGCCAAATTTTTACAAACCAATGCCCAAGCTGATGCGGATCGAGCCTTAAATGAATTGAATACGCAGCTCGACCCAATCTTTAATACCATGGACAAAGAGCTTCAAAACCCAAGGCGTCGCCAACTGATGGCAGAAGCCAAGTTGGCACGCGACGCCTACGTTAAGCATTTCAAAGAGACCGTCACCATTATTTTGGCCCGTAATCAAGTCATCACGGGGACCTTGGACCGGCTTGGCCCTGAAATCGCCAAAGCGGTTGAGGAAGTGAAATTATCCGTTAAAGCCGATCAGGATAAACTCGGCCCCCAGGTACAAATGGCCAACGAAAACACCATTACACTGGTGATCATTGTCTCCATAATCAGTGTCATAGTTGCCATTTTCATTGGTTGGTACATCACACGTCTGGTCTTGCGTCCATTAGGGGGTGAACCCTCTTTCTTGGCTGACCTGGTAACCCGTGTCTCCGAAGGAGATTTGAATGTTCAGGTACAAACTAAGGCTGGGGATACAGAAAGCCTAATGGCCTCCATGGCTAACATGGTTAACCGGCTGCGCAATGTGGTGGGTGAGGTCAAACTGGCGGCTGATAGTGTGGGCAGTGGCTCACAAGAGATGTCCAGCTCATCAGATACACTCTCTCAAGGGGCAACCGAAGCCGCAGCCAGTGTCGAAGAGACCTCCTCTGCCATGGAGCAGATGGCCAGTAACATTGCCCAAAATTCAGAAAATGCCCAACAGACCCAATCCATTGCTCAACAAGCTTCCCAAGATGCCCGTGAAGGGGGTGAAGCTGTCGTCAGTGCCGTGACTGCGATGAAGGAGATTGCCGATAAGATCTCTATTATTGAGGAGATCGCGCGGCAAACCAACCTTCTGGCCCTAAATGCCGCCATTGAAGCGGCGCGGGCTGGTGAACATGGTAAAGGGTTTGCCGTGGTTGCGGCTGAGGTCCGTAAACTCGCAGAGCGTTCTCAAACAGCGGCCAGTGAAATCTCCCAGCTCTCTTCCTCTTCCGTAGAGGTTTCAGAGCGGGCTGGTACCATTATTAACAAGCTGGTGCCGGATATTCAAAAAACCGCTGAGCTGGTCTCTGAGATCACCACCGCCTCTATGGAACAGAACCAGGGGGTGGAGCAGATCAACCGCGCCATTCAACAGCTAGATACCGTGACCCAGCAAAATGCGGGTACCTCAGAAGAGATGGCTGCGACAGCCAGTGAGTTACAAGGGCAGGCTTCTCAACTACAAGACTCTGTCTCCTTCTTCAGCATGGAAACATCCAATAGGCAGCGCATGCGTACGGGGCAACAACAGGTCACAGCACAAGCCAAACCGGTCATGGCACGAGCGCTGCCACATAGCCCCAAACCGGTAGCCCAGGCTGCCCCCCCCCGACAAGCGGTAAGCAACGGGGTTGAGTTGGATCTGGATGTGGATGATGGCAGTGATTCTGACTACCAACGCTTCTAATTTTTTAATGCGCCACGATCCGTGCGTCGCGCTATAACCACCACACACGGTTAAAAGTCTATATGGGCAGGCACGGGGTACCCACCATTGGGACCCCTGCCCTGCCTTTTTTTATAGGCACCTTAATCTCAAAGGAGGGGTATTCAGGCGGCCGCTCATCTCTCCAACACATCCAGATTGGTTGAATGGTAGGGTGTGAGTAATCCATACGGTTTGGAAACATGCTCAAAAATACAGAGCTTTATCTTTATGGGTAAAGCGATCTCTACCATGCGATACAACACATCCATCGGCGCACTTGATTCATGGACGCAACCAAGCAAGGACACCCTAAAGGGTATTTAAAAAAATCGCTTGCACCACGTTCACAAGCCCCTTATTCAGCAACCCTTTTGCCGTAAGCGTTAACAAGAGATCAAGTGGTCGACATATGCTGGTCTGTTTATCCTTAACCCACCCTATTTAAACCGTTTCAACCGATACGGTACTACTCTGATTATCCCATAGGGTCTGGATTGTGCCCACCATAGCAGCCACCCTATGCACTTAAAACCAAGCGGCCCATACCGATAGAGATCGGCACGTACAGCAAGGAGAGTACAACCTGGCTTGACGCACCCCATGGCCTAAAATCTCTACCACACTGCGTACACACCATGGTGTAAACCCACAACAAGATCACCCAACCCAGCCCCCCCCAATAAAAAAGCCAGGGAAAAATCCCTGGCTTGATCTGTTGTGCAACGGGGTCGCATAAACAGCTCAGATAACTATTTAGTCACTGGCACTTTACCCTTATGCTTCAAGGTTAGTTCCTGTTTATCACACCAAATGCCTAACCGTTCATGGGCCTCACGGCACTCATCGGCCTGGACTTCCAATTTATGCATGGAGTTCAGTAGTGTTGCAGTACCAGCTTTAAGAATTTTCTTTTGAGCCATAAAGGGTTCACTGCACCCTTTAAGATTTGCAGAAAACTCGCTGATCGCCCGAAGTTTTGGGTCGGCAAACTTAATACCACCCAAAATTGAGTTCATACGCACCACACCTTCAGAGAGGTTTTTTCGGTAGAGCTTACACTCTTTATCATCCATCTCTTTGAAATAGGGATGCTTGGTTGAACAGAGGGTCATGGTTTCATAGGCCATCATTTCATAGACCCGCTCATAATGAAGCTTTTCCTGTTGCCGGGTGGGTAGTTGTGCACAATCTGCCGCGGCCATGGCCTGTCCGGCTCCCAGTCCCATCATCACTAAAGCTGCCATCCCGACCTGTTTCAAAGTCATACCTATTACTCCAATAGGGTTGCATTTTCTACGTATTTACACCGAGAACTTTACCATATTTCATGTTCAGGGTTAAGTGAATGATCATCCCTAACGCAATCATTCACTGGGGCGGACATGACTTCCAATATGTCGACATACCACCCATGCCTAAGGTATGAGCCCACCATGGCAAGTATGACAAACTTACGCCATTAAAAGCGAGCCAACCACCAGACATTTAACTGCGTTTATAATGCAGATGGCGGATAATACGCCCTGCAGCGATACCCTTACGCTGAAAGTTGGTTTCAATCCACCAGGAAGGAGGTGGCGCATAGGGAGGTTCGGTGGATTGATTGGCAAAGGCAGCATGGGGTTCAATATGCTCTACCATCCACTCAGCATAATTGGCCCAGTCCGTTGCTAAGGTCAGATCTGCACCCCTACGCATTTTGGGCGCCAGCGCATCTAGGAATGCCGTCTGGACAATACGCCGTTTAAAGTGACGTTTTTTGCGCCAAGGGTCAGGGAAGTTAATAATCACCCAATCCAGGCTCTCATCCGGTATACGCTCCAAAAGTACCTGAAAAGCATTTTGGCACACCAAACGAACATTGGAAATATCTGCTTTATCCAGCCGGTTGAGCAGCGTACCGACCCCCTCCAAGAAGACATCAATGCCAATGAAGCGGTCTTCCGGGTGACGCCCAGCCAGGGTGGCCAGGGTTTCGCCATTACCAAAACCAATTTCTAACACCACACGCTGGGTTTGTGCATCCCCACCCAAATGGGTAATGAGCTCTTCACGGGTCTCACTACCTGCTTTCAGTTCAAGCTGGGCCAATCCCTGCTCAATTCTGGCCAAGCGGTTATCATTGACCTTGCCTTTTTTACGGCCATGGGTCTTAAAACGACGCCGTTTAAGCTCCGCTTCATCCACATCATCCGCACGATTTGCCACCGGCTGGGTGGTAAGGTCACTCATTCTTCCAGACCCATCTTGGCGCGCTCATCCAAAACACGGTTCATGGTCTCGCCAAGGAGAGGCATTTTTTTACAGAACATCTGGTACGCGGCATCGGCATAAGCACGGATCTCATACTGCGCATTGGGTTTACGACGCAGATCAAAGAAATTCATCAATGCACGGAAGTTAATGGTCCAATATAGATCGGAGTAGGTACTAACCGGCATGGCGTTACGCAACAGTTCACGGGCACGGGCACGATAGGGGTTACGACCCCCCGCTGTTTTTTCAATCTCTCCCGCCTCTTCAGCATCCCCAATACGTGTGCAAATACGCTCGTATTCGTCATGGTAAAAGCGGTGCATGGACTCCACCAACTCACAATAGCGCTCTACCGACTCCTGGGTCATCACTTCAAAGCCATCAACCGTACAAGCCTCTTGGTCGGGCACATAGAACGCGGTGATGGGTCGGCGATAACGCTGAGAGAACTCATTAAAGGAACAGATCCGGTGGCGCATCCATTGACGGAGCACAAAAATCGGTGCCACAACACGAAACCGGAAATGCACGGTTTCAAAAGGGGTGCCATGGTTATGGGACAGCAGATAGTGCAACAGGGTGCGTTCCCGGTCGGTGAAATCTTCCAGGTTTTGTACCCGTTTATTGGTGGTGGAGATACGGGCGGTGTTAATAATGGTCGCCTCATCCCCCCAACTCTCTTCCAGTTCCAAAAAGCCAAAATTTCCGATCCGTTGCGCATAGTCAGGATTCAACTGCAGACGGGTTTCAATCTCTGCGGCCATTTCGCGGGTGGGTTCGGTTTGGAATGCAGTACCGGTAGAGGCTTCCATAACGTTTGAAACTCACTTGTGAGGAGGTGAATTGGGAATCAGAAAAGATAGCAGATTTGCTCTAAAAGGTGAAATGTGCAGATTGTTATTTTGAAATAGAAAAAAGCCCCTCTCAGAAGAGAGAACGCAACCTTCCCTTAGGCGGTTTTCACCACTGCCACCCTTAAGACAATTACAGGTGTAAACTGCATATTCTGGTGTAATCTATGACCTGTCAGGCCTTTATGTTTACTGGGGTTTCATGACCTCACCACCACTGATCACAGCCTGCCCTTTACCACCCTTTTTCGCTTGCCACATCCGTTCATGCACCAGCTCTACCATCTGTGGCCAATCGCTGATCTCATCCTCAATACGCTCACTGACACCAATACTGGCGGTTAGCCATTTACCATCTGGGCGTTTGCCCAACCATGGATCAGCCATAATTTTCTGTAAGGCCCGCTTAACGCCTTTGGTATCTGTATTGGCCATCAAAACAAGGAACGTCTCACCACTCCAACGAATCACCATATCACTGCGGCGTAACGCTTGGCTCATACAGGTTACGGCCTCCCGCATGGCTTCATCACCCGCCTGTTGGCCATAGGCTTCATTAATCTGCCCCAGATTATCGGGATCAATAAGCACCAGAGAAAGCGAAGTATCATGCTGAATAGATATCAAAAAATATAAATCAACCAGCTCTTGCCCAGTGTGCCGGGTAAAGGCTCCTGTTAAAGCATCCTGCATGACCCGGTTAACCAATGAGAGCATATAGTGCAGCTGAATAACCCCAGCCAACGCATAGACACCAACCGCCAACAGCATAATCCATGCGGTTGAAATAATTTCGGTTATGGGCACGCTGCCTGCCATCAAGGGCCCCACCGCACTCAAGCCAACAATGGGCAGAGCAAACAGAATGGACTCTATTGCCGTGAGCGGGAACAAGCTTAAACCCGCCAGTACCACAAACGGTAAGAGCGTATATAACCCCATTAAAATCTGTCCAGCTGACCCCAGTTCCATCGACAACAGCAACCACTGACTCAACGCAAAAAAGAGCATGGGGTTAAGGAGCAGAATGAGCAGCTCGACCATGGCCCGCCCATGCGTTGCTGGCACTTTCCACGGCCAGGCCAGGGCAAAAAAGATAAAGGCGGAGATCAAACGTTGCACAGCCAGTGAACCCCAGGCAGGCCAAGGCAGCAACAGGGCATCCAGCGGAATCCACAACAGCGTCAGCAAACCAAAACCTAAACCCGCCATACGTAATCGGCTGATGATGACATCCGCCCGATGACGGCTAAAATGATCATCATGGCCACCAGGGTGCAACAGCTCCCTAATACGCTGTGGCGATAGCTTGGCGCTTTGCAAACCATGGTTAATTTGTTGCAATACATCCATCTGTTATATTTCCCAAACACCGCTATTACCACACATGATTCAGCCCATTCATTGAGCCACCTGTTTATCTTACGTCAACCACGAAATAAGTAAATCCTTATTTACTCCAAGCACTTTTGCATGTTCCTTATCCAAACGACTGGTAACTTTCTTTTTTTAACATGGCTCAAATATAGGTTTGTCAGGTCTCATTGGGGCAAATATCCCGACCACAATTAGCTTTCCTTACTGTTACGTTATGTGAAATAATCACCAATTATATCACTCAACACATCATCATCACCATCGCTACAGCTCGGTGAAAACTAAGGTATCGTGACGCCATAATGACCAAAACCAGCACAGCCAACCCCCTAAAATCAATCAAGGGGTTTATTCTTGCGATTGCGGTTGGCGCCACACTGTTTATGACCCTCTCTCTTTATGCGGTTATCTCCGATATCTACGAACGTAGCGTGCGTAGCGATGCCCGGAAAGTCGCCACCCTAATGGCGGAACAGACGTTCCAGTCCATGTATCAAGTCATGCGTAAAGGGTGGACCCGTGATGATGTCGAAGATTTTATTACAGCGCTGCGTACCAGCGTTGAAGGTGGGGACTACCGCCTTGATGTTTTGCGTGCGCCCATGGTGGAAGACCTGTATGGGACCATTGATCAACCCCCACGTGATGAAACCATAGGCCAAGCGATTGGTACCGGTGAACGTATTTTGGTGGATGAACCGGATAGTCTGCGGTTGGTTTACCCGCTAAAAGCACGCGAAGAGTGCCTCAAATGCCACTCCAATGCAGATGTTGGCAATGTACTTGGCATTATAGATGTCCACCAAAATTTGGTGCCCATTCTTAAACGTACCCGACAGGAATTTATCAACACCCTGCTTTGGATCACGCCCATTCCCCTACTGGCGGCCTTTTTTGTGGCTTTGTGGATCCATGGACGGCTGGTCGGTGCACTGGACTATCTTCAAGAGCGTATTGTACGGATTAATAAGGTCAGTGATCTAACCCAGCTTCAAGAGGGCGTCCCCCCTAAGACCTTTAATGAGGTAACGCTCATTCTTGATCAGGTCAACAGCCTCTCCACCCGTTTACAGAGCTTTGCGGTGGATAAAGAGCTATTGGAGTTTGAAATTCGCCTACTTGAACGTTTTGTCATCACCTCAGATGTGGTGAAAGATTGGCAAAACTATGTCAAACAGCTGCTGCTGGAAATTAATCAGGTCATGAACACCTATGCCCTATTTTCCATTTTTAAGGTGGAAGAAGAGCAATTTGATCTGGAGATTTTTTGGCGGGACCCCCCTTGCGATGACACACGCAATGGTATTGAGGCGATTATTTGCAGTGAGCTGCAAAAAAATAACAGCTTTACCGTCGACAGTTCGGTCACCCGCATCAATCACCATATTGCCCGACCAGACGCACCTGAAATGACGGTTAATCCTGAGGAGTTCCGCCTACAGATCAAGTCTCTGGTGGTGGAACTGCCCAAGATTGGCGGTATTGTTGGTATTGGGGTGCATGTTGACCTTACCCGAGATCCCACCCGAGTCTTGGTCATGGAGAGCACCCTTTCCACCTTGCTCAATGTGGTCGGATCGGTAAAGGCCATCTCTAAATACACCCGTGATCTGGAGTTTTATGCCACACGAGATCCCTTAACGGGGCTCTATAATCAGAGAATCTTGTGGGAGCTGTTACGGACGGAAGTTGAGCGGGCTAACCGTCATAACCACCAATTTGCGCTGCTTTTAATTGATCTGGATAATTTTAAGACCCTCAATGACACCCACGGTCACGCCGTTGGGGATGATCTACTCATCGCCTTTTCTGATCATATTGGATCCACCCTGCGACAAGGGGATGTGTTGGGCCGATATGGCGGTGATGAATTTGTCATTATGCTACCTGAAGTGGAAGAAGGGGTCCCCTTTGCCGCAGCTGAGCGCATCCTTAAAGCCACGGAGAGCATTCAGGTAACAACCACCAATGGTAAAACGGTGGGCATTAGTGCATCCATTGGGGTCGCCATTTTCCCGGACCATGCCACCAATGCCAAGGATCTCTTCCTCTTTGCCGACACGATGATGTACAAGGCTAAAGCAGAAGGTAAACAACCCTTTACCATACCTTCTGAAGAAGATGTCATTGATGCATTTAAAGAGATTGGCGAAAAAAGTGCGCTGGTGATGCGTGCCATTGAAGAGAAGTGGGTTGAACCGTTCTTTCAACCGATTTTTGACAGCCATAATGGCCATGCGGTCGCCCATGAGGTCCTCTGCCGTATTCAAGTTCCCGATGACCGTCTCTACAGTGCCAGTGAATTTATTGAAATTGCAGAACGGCTTGGGATTGTACACAAACTTGACTATGTCGGTATGGAAAAAGCGTTTGAACAGGCCCGCCGGGAAAACTACGATGGCCTGCTCTTTATCAACATGTCCCCCAAAGCGATGGTGCTGAGCGAGTTTTTCCCCACCGTTAAAAAAATGATCGAGGCATCTGGCCTTAAAAAAGAGAACATTGTCTTTGAGATCACCGAGCGGGATACCGTACGTAACTTAAAAAACCTGGAGCTCTTTATCCGCAATCTACATGGTGAAGGTTATAAGTTTGCCATTGATGATTTTGGCTCTGGTTTCTCCTCCTTTCACTACCTTAAACGCTTTCCCATCGATTATCTTAAGATTGAAGGGGAGTTCATCGCCCACATGCTGGAAGATGATAAAGATCTTGCCTTTGTACGCAGTATGGCCACTCTGGCCAGGGATTTGGGGATCAAAACCGTCGGGGAGTTTGTGGAAAATGGGGCCATTGCCCATGAGTGCCGCAACTCCGGTATAACCTTGTTACAAGGCTACCATTTGGCACGCCCCAGTAATCATTTTTTCAAACCCGAACCGACAACAGAAAATGAGGAAAAAGGTGTTGGATAAAATTATGTTACACCTTCCCCTCTCAAACCCATTAGAATGAGGTATGCAAACATGGTGTAGGATAGGTAAACCATCGGGAAGATAACGACCGTATATGTCCATTCGTACCCAAATTATGAGTATTCTTCTGGTGGTAACCCTTATCACCGCAGGACTCTACACCCTACTTCTTTATACCCGCACCTCGGCAGCCATCATGCAGGGCATTGATCAAAAGCTGCTGACCTCTGCCGCCATGGTCGCCCAAACCCTGCCCCCTGGCTATCATGACCGGATTGAAAGCAAAGAGTCCGTCTCCACCGAACAACATTTAGATATTCTGCACCAATACAATCGTCTCTGCCTGGAGCTGGATCTACAATACTTGTGGAGTGTTCTCCTGATGGGTAATCAGGTCTACTTTACAACCAGCACATCGACCAGCAAAGACCCCCACCGGGGGGATTATGCCCGTTTTTTTGATAAGCATAGTGATCCACAGGCCTTTGCTGAAACCCGGGCGGCCATGGCCCCCACCTACAGCACCTTTACCAATGAGTGGGGCCGAGGTCGCATGATCCTGGTCCCCAAACTGGACCGCCATGGGCGTATTTATATGCTCGGGGCCTCGTTAAGTTTGGATACATTGGATAAGAGTCTTCAGGAACTGCTCCAAAAGTCTTTTATTATTTGGGCAGGGGTGATGTTCATGATGGTGTTGGTGGCACTGTTCGCCGCCAATTGGATCAGCCGACCGCTTCGCCAGCTCTCCGATTTGGCGGAACGGGTGGTGGCCGGATCACAATCGACCAAACTGGAAGTTTCAGGGCCCAGGGAGGTGATTAGCCTGAGCCAAAGCATGGAGAAGGTCCACCAGGATCTACTGGAGCAACTGAGCCACTACCAGACCTATCAACAGCTCTCTTATGCCATCGATACCAGTCCCATTGCCACCGCCATCTTAAGCAAAGATGGCCATCTACTCTATGCCAATGCCCGTTTCCGAGCTTCAGCCGGTGGACAGGACCGGATCAAAAGTGGATCTCATATTCGTGATTTTCAACTTGGCTTTCCTGAAGATGTCGATCACTCCTGGCGCAAACATACCGAACTGGGGCAACCCTGGGCCGCAGAAGTAGAGGTCAGCACCTTTAGTGATGAGCTAGGGTACGAACGGGTCACCATTACCCCCTTCCGCAGTGGTAAACAGGCTGAGACCTCTATTCTCTTTACCTTGCAAAACATCACCCGGCGTAAACGGCTGGAACGTAACCTGCGCCATGAGATCAATTTTCAACGTGTTTTGCTCAACACCTTGCCCATTCCTGTTTTTTTTAAAGATACCGAAGGGGTCTTTCTGGGCTGCAATGCCGCCTTTTGTAAACTCCTGGCCCTGCCGGAGTGGGAG
Organism: Magnetococcus sp. PR-3; assembly: GCF_036689865.1. Lineage (NCBI taxonomy): Bacteria > Pseudomonadati > Pseudomonadota > Magnetococcia > Magnetococcales > Magnetococcaceae > Magnetococcus > Magnetococcus organivorans. The sequence goes on along the minus strand of NZ_JBAHUQ010000005.1, from coordinate 105,466 downwards.
ATTGTAGGGCGTAGTATTTTTCAGCTTATTCCTAAAGAGATGGCCACCCGTTATCACGATAAGGATATGCAGCTGCTCAAAGAGGGTGGCTTACAAGATTACGAAGGACAAATTCGTAATGGAGAAGGGCAAGAAAGATTACTGCACTTCTTTAAAGCCCCTTTCCACAATGCAGACGGTAGCCTTGCGGGCTTGGTTGCCGCCATGGTGGATATTACCGACCGTGTTCTGTTTGAAAGCAAAATCATGCAGATGAATGCGGAACTGGAGAGCCGTGTACAAAAGCGGACCCGGGATCTTGAACAGAGTATGGATAATGTGCAGAGCCTACAACGACAGTTGGTAGAAACGGAAACCATGGCCACCTTGGGCACCATGGTTGCGGGTGTGGCGCATGAAGTGAACTCGCCGCTGGGTGTTGGTGTTATGGCCTCCAGCGAGCTACAGGAAGAGGTTGCTCTTTTCCGCAAGCTTTATGAAGCAGAAGGCATTAGTGAAGAGGAGTTTGATGGCTTTATTCAACGCAACGAAGAGCTGTTAAAACTGACCGTGACCAACCTGAAACGGGCAGGTGAGCTCCTACAGAACTTTAAGCGGGTCGCCGTCGACCAATCTGATGAAGCCCAACATATTTTTAAACTGGATGAACAGATTGAAGCCGTAGTTCAATCACTCTCCTACCTCTTTAAAAAACGGGCCATCCAAATGGAGGTCAACTGTCGCCAAGGTTTGGAGATTAAAAGCTTGCCAGGTGCAGTTTCTCAGATTGTAACCAACCTGATCAGCAATGCGATTAAACATGGTTTTCAAGAAGGGGATAGCGGCATCATTACCCTGACCGTCACCGACCAGGATCATCAAATCACCCTAGACTTTGCCGATAACGGGCAAGGTATGGATCAACAGACCCAAGACAAAATCTTTGAACGCTATTTCACCACCCAGCGCGACAGTGGCGGCAGTGGCCTCGGTATGCATATTGTGCACTCCCTGGTGGTTCAAAAGCTCCAAGGAACCATTTACTGTGAGAGTGAACCAGGCATTGGTACACGCTTCTGTGTCAGCTTCCCCGTGGCCTAATCATAGGCTGCAGCATTTCACGGCCCCCTCTGGCTTAATCTAAAGCCGTATTTTTTGTGCAGCTACACCATTTAACACTGACAAAATGTCAGACACAACCTAAGCTGGATAGCTTGTATTCTGCATGAGAATAGGTTGCCGTGGCCATGGATCGCAAACCCAGCATCAAAACCATTACCCTAAAAAAACTCATTGGCTTAGCCTTTCTGTTTGTTGCGTTGATCCTTGTCTTAATCGGCTTTAATTTTCGTGCATTGATCGTGGAAGCCATGATCGATAAAGCCACCACCCTGGCCCAATCGGTTGAGGTGGGCATTACATCCCACATGATTGAGCGGTCTAGCCAACAAAAACAACTGTTAGTTCAACGAGTAAAGCATCTTAACCGGATTAAAAACCTGCAGATTATCCGTAGTAATCTGGTCAATGCGCAGTTTAACTTACCGCACCAACCCCACGCCCAAAAGGACCCCCTGGTCGCTCAGGTCTTTACAACGGGCCTTGCCCAGTTCATAACCCCTGAACTCGATAGCCCCCATCAGCGCATGCGGGTTCTCTACCCTTATCGGGCCCGCGCATCAGCCTCTATCAACTGTTTAAATTGTCATCAGGTAGCCATGGGTACCGTTTTGGCGGTTATTGATTTTGAAGTCGACCTGGACTATTACCTGGGCCTCTCAACACACTATCTCTATACCCTGTTAATTCTATTTCTTGGCATTTTAGTGGTGATCACGTATGCCCTCTTTCGGGTGATTGACCGTACCATTAAAGAGCCCCTGGAAGGGTTAATTGAAAAAACCCGCGACAGCTATACCCAACATATTCCTATTGATCTGGACCTATTTGAATCCATAGAGCTGGACTATTTTGCAGATAAGATCAACGCCTTTAATGATATAGTTTTAAGAAAAAACCAATCTTTACAAGAGCTTTATAAGGAGATTGAGGCCACACAAAGAGAGGTTATTCACACCATGGGCTATGTGGGGGAAACCCGCAGCAAAGAGACCGCAAAACATGTTGAGCGGGTATCAGAGTTTGCCTTCTTGCTGGCACAAGCCGCCAACCTATCCCCCGCGGAATGTGTTTGGTTACGGGATGCCACCCCCATGCATGATATTGGCAAAGTTGGTATTTCAGATACCATTTTGCACAAATCTGGACCATTAACCGATACCGAGCGCCAGATCATGCAGCAACATGCTCAGTGGGGTCATGAGATGTTCTGCCACTCGGAGCGGCCTCTCTTGCAAGCCGCCAGCATTATCGCCCTACAACATCATGAACGGTGGGACGGTTTGGGGTATCCACAAGGTCTAAAAGGGGAGAAGATCCATATCTATGGGCGGATTGTTGCGGTTGCCGATGTCTTTGACGCCTTATCCTCTAAACGGTGCTACAAAGAACCGTGGCCGCTGCCTGAAGTGTTCGACTACTTCCGGGATCATGCAGGCACCCAGTTTGATCCAGAGCTGGTTGGGCACCTTTTGCATCTGCGTCGGGAGGTGGAGGCTGTCCTCCACCGTCTACAAGATTAAGCTGTTTAAAGCGCGAGGGAAAAACTGAAGCAGGCCCCAACCCCATCGGCATTATTACTCGCTTTTAGGGAACCCCCATGGCGCTGGCAAATTTCACGGGAAATCGCCAACCCAAGCCCTGTTCCACCATCCTCAAGACCATTACTGCTGGCTTGCTGATAGCGACCAAAGATCTGCTCCAACTCCTGCTCAGGCACACCCCGTCCTGAGTCCACCACCGAGACCCACATACGCGCTTCACCATCAGGTTGGGTCTCCATACGTATGGTCCCACCCTCTGGGGTGAACTTAATGGCGTTAGTGAACAGATTAACCAATACCTGAATGGTTTTACCCATATCAAACTGTAGGGTTAATGGCTGCTCAGACTCAGGCAGCTCTAGGGTCAGATTTTTCTGCTGCAACTGTGGCATAACCTCCATGCGCACAAAACTAACAGCATCCCAGATGTTATGCGGCTCAATGGCAAACTCCATCCGGCCAGATTCCAACTTGGAAAGATCCAATAAATTATTGATCAATCCTGCCAAACGCTCAGAGCTGGATTGGGCATAGCGGATAAACTGGGCAATTTCAGCTTTGATCTCCGGCTCTATATTGGAGTCACTCACCGCATCCATAATATGGCTGTTAAAACCCATAATGGATTGGGTGGGTGAACGTAATTCATGACCTAAGGAGGCGACAAAATCACTCTTGGCCTGACTGGCCTCCTCTGCAGCCTGTCTTAATAACTGTTCACGCTGCTGGGCCCGTTCAAGATCCCGCATGGTGCCATAGGAGCGAAAAGCCGCCTTTAGAGCCATTTTCATGCGGTGGGCCGATAACTCAGCCTTATCTAAATAGTCATTAATATCATATTTTTCAAAAACTTCATCTTCAGGGAATAACCCTGCCTGACCGGTTCTTAACAAAATACGTAAGGCACGGTTACCCACCACACCCCGCACATGCTCCACCACATCAAGCCCGGCATGGTCACTTTCCATCACCACATCCAACAGCAGCACTGCCATATCCGGGTGTTCGACCACCAGCCGTTTGGCTTCCGCACCCGAGTAACCTTGCACCAACTTGACCCGGCGTCCTTCAAAGGTGAAGTTACGCAAGACATGTTCTGTGACTTCATGTAGATGGGGTTCGTCATCAACCACCCCCAGCAGCCAGGGGGGCCGATCGCTCTGAGCTTGAGCCGGTTTGGCCTTCTGCTTAAACACCATCTTTTTCTTGCTATCTTGACCGCTCATAACCACTCCACCTGATTGCAGCTTCACAACCATTAACCCTGCTTTGGACGTAACAGATCGGCAGGTATACGAATTTCAAAATTAACCCCATGCCCCGGCAAGCTATGACATTGGATTTGCCCCTGTAGATCTTGAGTGACAATGGTATGCACAATATGCATACCCAGTCCACTCCCCCCCTGCTCACGACCTGTGGTGAAAAAGGGTTCATAGATCTGTTTAACCTGCTGTGCAGACATGCCCTTACCATTATCCCGATAACTCAAAGCGACCTGTGTTTCTGTCACAGCCACTTCCAACTCAATACGGCCAGGACCCTGGGGTGAAAAGGCATAAGCCAATGAGTTGGTAATAAAGTTGGTGTAGATCTGACTGAACAGTCCAGGTGCACCCTGAAACTCCAGATCATCTATGCAGTGTAACACCACTTCAATATTTTGCCGCTTAAAGGCATAACCATGACTGGCAATAACCGCCTGTAGCTGTTCGCGCATGTTAAAGATACGCTCAGTCACACTGGTTTGATCCACCGCCACACGCTTGAAACTTCGGATCAGCTCAGCAGCCCGTTGCAGGTTATGCATGGACAGGTCGGTCAACTGCCCACTCTGCTCCATAAACTCTTGGAACTCCTCTTCGCTTAACCCCTCTTCATCCATAATCTTCAGGAGGTTTTGGCGATGGGTTTTCAACTCTGAAGTTGCCATAATCGCAACCCCCAGAGGGTTGTTCACTTCATGCGCCACCCCGGCTGTTAAAGCCCCTAATGTGGCCAGTCGCTCCTGTCGTGCCATACTCAATGCATCCCACTCAATACGGCTACGGGCTTCTGAAAGGTTGGCATTCAGTGCCTCAAAACTCGCCTGTAAAGCATACACTTCATGAGGGGGGTTACCCTTTAGTTCCAAGGTGGTGTCCCCTGCATACTCCACCTGCCGCAAGACCTCACTGAGTTGACGCAACGGTTTACGTACTGAACGCACCACCAACACAATACCAATGGTCAAAACAACCATATCCAAAATAAACGCGATAATCAGGCCTATTTTTAAGAGCCACAAAGAACGGGGTATATCCTCTTCCATCACCCCCACAAAGAGAAAACGGTGTACCGGATTAATCAAACCAACCCGGTTCCACATCCAAGCGGCCTGCATGAGCTCATCCACATGGGTCAATGCATCAACACTGTTAGAGAGAATGACTTTTCCCCCTGCATCATGAATGGCCAGGCGTAGTTTTGGTTCTGCTGGCAGTAGTTCAGCTAAGTTTTCTAAGGGGATATGCAGGGCTAAAACCCCTTCTGGCAGACCATTGTAACGCACAGGCACAGCCAGCAGCAGACCGTGCGTACCAATTTCCAAATGGTTCTTGCCCTGGTCAATCATCATGCCTTCCAACCAAGGGGCGCCCCGTAACTCTAAACGGGTCCCTTGTTGGCGGGCCAGAACCTGCCCTTGAAAATCGGTAATGATAAACCGGCCGACCATACGGCCAGCACGCAACGATTGAAAAAACAGATGCAAAACCTCTCGCTCCTGTTCCCCCATAATCACACCACTAACCAACAGTGGGTTTGCAGCCAGCCCTTCTAGGGTCGCTGTCATCTCTTGCAGACGAATTTGCACCGCTTGTCGAATACGGGCAGTGTGCTGATCCAGCCAAGTGGCATGTTCATCCCGCAACATCTGCTCCCCCAACAGTATGATGGTGAACCAGACCAGGGCCATTAAGATAAGGGCAATAGGAAAAACCCGTAACAGGCTTTGCGCCAGGAGAGAGCGACGTTTTTTGTCACTCATATGTACGCTCCACAGGAATAATTGCCCCATTTTTTCCAAACACTGCCAGCTGATAATCCTGACTTTCTAACGCATCACGCTGGGTCGGGGTAAAAGGTGGTATATAGTTTTTGACCACACCTTCATGGCGCTCCAGGGACTCGAGCGCTTGACGTACCGCACTAACCTGACTATCCCCCGCTTGGCTAATCGCTTTGGCTAAGAGGTGGGTTAGATCATAGGCATGGGCCGTACCCACAGGGGCTGGGATAGGATCAGACGAAGCCAGCCCATAACGGTTTCGGTAAGCGTGAGCCAACTTGGTGGCACGCCCCTCAAAAGGTGGGTTTAAAAAGGAGAAGGTTTGTAGAAACTGTAAATCAACCTGATCCAACACATCGGCACTTTGCTGATAAAAACGCCCACCCGTAATGCCCCAGTGAGAAAGAATGGGCAAACGTTCCTCTTTAGGAAGTTCGGCCATAGCCCGTGTAATAGCGCTACCCTCCGGTGCATTGGCCACCATAAGAATCACATCAGCATGGACTTTACGGATCTCCTGTAGCTGTGTCGAAAATTCCCGGCTACCCCATAAAAACCAACGGATGGAAACAGGCTCTATACCCAAACGCGCCATGGCCATTAACATGGCACGTCGGTTGGATCGTCCCCAAGCTGTCCGTTCTAACAAGAGAGCAGGTCGACGGAAGCCACGCTCCATCATTTTTTCTACTAAATAGGGTCCTGCATCGGCATCGCGTACCGAAATACGAAAAACGGGGTTGGGTTTTAAACCATTATCCACCAAGGGAGTGCCTGCCGCCCAAGGTAGCAGAAACAGCAGATTCTTTTTCTTAATCATCGGCAGTTGCTGTAGTGCCACGGGCGTATGTAGACCACCCATGACGGCCACCAAATCCGGCAGCTTGGACAGTTGTCGAATATGCTCAATACCGCGTTGGGGATTTCCTCGGTGATCCAGTTCGTGCAGTTTTAGCGGACGACCCAATACGCCCCCCGCACGGTTCACCTCATCCAGTGCCAGTTGCACGCCCCGCCGTATGGCCATGCCCGATTTAGCCGAACCTGAACTCAGATCCGCGGATAAACCAATAAGCAGTGGCAACCCTTCTGCTTTAGTTGTTGAACTAAAAACCGTGATAAAGCAGAAGGCTATACATAGATAGATCGAAAAAGTATGCAGGATAGAAAGCATGCCGCAATCCAAGTGTATTCATTTCAGAAAAAAAACGGCGTTTGGTGTAAGCCTACACCAAACGCCGTCTCTCTGAGCACTTAAAACCAACATAAAAACAGGATTCACCATAAAAGCCGATTAATCTGGGCTTTATTTTAGATTATTCCACCCCTTTGCTACGCAGGAACTCACAGTGTTGGCGGTCTTCTTGTCCAATGTGGCTGATCAACCAATCTTTCACAAAATCGCGTAACTCTTCGGCTTTCTTAAACTTCACATCCTCACTCGGTGCCGAGCTAACCGCTTTGGCTTTTTCACTCAGGTCAGCTTTTAGGGCGACATGGAGCTTCTGGTGTGAGGCCAGTTTAGGATAACCATGGCGCTGCAGCAGTGCCTCTTCATCGGCCAGATGTTTGTTGGCATAATTATTAAGCGCCATGATCATCAGATCCACCTTGGCGTTCCGTGCTTCAATCTGGTTATGCAGGGCGTACATCAACTGAAAGAGCTGCCGGTGCTGCTGGTCGATTAAGGAGACACCCAACATGGGGAACTCACAAGGACCTGACGCACCCACTTTCTTAAGTGCCTGCTCTTCAGAAGGGACCAGTTTGGCTGTTGGGGCAGGCTTATAGGTTTGCCCCCCCATGGTACCAGGCTTTACAGCCCCGGATGCTTCCAAAAACTGCACAAGGGTCTTTTTAGCACTGTCACGTTTTTCCTGAGCATCAACCCTTTTTGATTCATCAACAAAACGGTTGAACTCCTGCTTGGGCAGCACAAATACCTGTTCATCACTGATGGACCGGATCACTTCCAGTGTGGCCAAAGAGGTCAGGAACATAACCGGCATACGCGTATTATTTTTGCGTACATGTTTATACAACTCTGTACCGGTCATGTTGGGCATATCAAAATCGGTCACCATCATATCAAAATGGCCCGATGTAAAAGCCTGGGCGGCTGAAAAACCATCGTTGCACGCTTTTACTTGAATCCCCAGTGGCTTAAAAAACTGCTCTGTAACTATTTTACGCATCTCGCCATGGTCCTCGGCGTAGAGCACACGCATATTTGGGCGTACCAATGATTTCAGCTCTTGCGCCAGTTGTGACAGTAGCATGATGGATCCTCTCGTCTTTACCGGTATACCGGTGACAAAATCTTACAAGTATACAGTGCTATACCTAACTTTTTATGCAAATCCAAACACACACATATACATGTGTTAAGGCATTGATCCTACACTGGTTACCTGCATGTAATAACGCTAGGATAGCGCGTTATTGTGAAAGGGTCAGTAAAAAAACAGATGCTATAAGAGGTACGATAGAATTATTTTATCCAGCGCATGAATATCTCGCGCTTTTTTATCCTTTGGCTAGCTTTACTTATTGAGATTTTTCCTCATAACCAAGCTCAAAAAAATATTAAGCCCAGCCCTGATAAAAGGGTCACTTCACCATCCATGGCATGAAGATTTTTCTCAGGTTACACGGGTAAGGCTCTCCGACGGCATCCCATTGTAGGGCGCAGATACGATACAGATCTGGCAGAGATGCGTTCACCACAGACTTACCATTGGTATGGTATAGGCTATTTATCAATCACCATTGCGATAGGTCTTGAATGCACCAAAATCAAACATCATCGCCCAACAGGTCGGATCTTTACCCAGCTTTTGTGCATCTAAAAACCACGTGAGAGATCATCTTCTAGTCTCTCTTTTAGAGGTAACGGCTTTATTTGCACGATACCTTTCACCACGTCTGGGATCTTAGAATCATCGGCACAGCCCAAGCATTTTGTTCTTTTGCAGGAAAAAAGGACTCACTAAAACTCACGGTTATAGGCTAATATTCTTGGGTGTTTCACGCCACTTTGGCCTTGGCTTTGCTCATCAGGCATAAACACCTTACGTTGGCACATAAATACGACTTTTGTGCACGTTTTGCATGCATAGTGCGCGCTTTTTCCACACCAGCGCCTATGTTTTCATCTTTTTCCTGCTTATTAGAGGGAAGTGGCGTCTTATGGCTGCCAAATATTTGCCCAAAGTTGTCCTGAACTATGAAGCACCAGGACTGTTTGATGAGCTTGTTCACTACGCCCAGAGTAATAACGGCTGTGATCTGCTTCCTCACCTACTGGATATGGGCTTGGAGACACTACGAACCCGGCAAAGTGGTGCTGAGTTGGCCATTGAGAGTTTGGGGGTCACCTTCACGGTCTATTCCGAAGGCCAGAATATTGACCGTTCCTGGCCTTTTGACATCATTCCTCGCTGCATTCCAGATACCGAGTGGCAACAGCTAGAGGCAGGCTTGATCCAGCGCAGCCATGCCCTCAACGCCTTTATTGATGATCTCTATAACGATCAGAAAATCATTAAGGACAAAAAGTTCCCGGGGCAAATGCTGGATAAGTCTAAGAACTTTTTGCCCGCACTGGTGGGTGCCAAACCCCGCTATGGGGTATGGGCACATATCTGCGGCAGTGATCTGATCCGAGATAAGGATGGGGTGATGTATGTGTTGGAGGACAACCTACGGGTGCCCTCTGGCGTCTCCTATATGCTGGAGAACCGGCAGCTGACCAAGCGGGTCTTTCCCGAACTGTTCCAACGCTACCGTATTCGACCGGTGGATGACTACCCTTCACAACTGTACGATGTACTCGCCTCTCTGCACCCCAGAGAAGAAAAACCCAACATCGTGGTGCTGACCCCAGGTATTTACAACTCAGCTTACTTTGAACACGCCTATCTGGCGCAACAGATGGGGGTAGACCTTGTAGAGTCTGGTGATCTGGTGGTGGATGATGAAAAGGTCTTTAAAAAGACCATTCATGGCCTAGAGCAGGTGGATGTGATCTACCGTCGTGTAGATGACCTGTATATGGACCCCACGGTCTTTATACCAGACTCCCTGTTGGGTATTCCTGGGATTATCCAGGCATGGCTAAAAGGCAATGTGGCCATTGCCAATGCACCGGGTACAGGTGTGGCCGACGACAAAGTGGTCTACTCCTACATGCCAGAGATCATCAAGTACTATCTGGGTGAGGATGCCAAAATACCCAATGTGCCCACCTACCGCTGTACCGATGCCAAAGAGCGTAAACATGTCATCCAAAACATGGCTAAGCTGGTCATCAAACCCGCCAATGAGTCGGGCGGTTACGGTATTATGATTGGAAACCGGGCCACCCGTGCCGAACGCGAAGCCTATGCCGCACGGATTGAAGAAGATCCCCGCAACTACATTGCCCAGCCCATTTTAAGCCCTTCAACCTGTCCCACACTGGTTGAAGAGGGGTTAGAGCCTCGCCACCTGGACCTACGCCCCTTTATTTTGATGGGCAAACAAGGGTATGTCACTGCCGGGGGGTTAACCCGCGTGGCACTGAAGCGCGGTTCATTGGTGGTCAACTCCTCCCAGGGCGGGGGAAGTAAAGATACCTGGATTGTAGCGGGGAGGCGTTCCTAATGCTGGCACGGGTTGCAGAACATATTTACTGGTTAGGCCGCTATATGGAGCGCGCTGAAGATACCGCACGTCTGATCATGGCCACCAGTGGTGCCACCCTGGAGTTGATGGCGGTACCGGGCAAACAACCGGTTAACTGGGAACAGCTGCTGCTTATTGTCGGTGGCTTGCCCATCTATAATGAACATCACCACACCTTTGAAGAGCGCGAGATCGTACATTTTTTACTCGCATCACAGCGCAACCCCGGTTCGATCTACAACACCATGCGCATGGCCAAAGAGAACCTGCGGATTACACGGGATGCCTTTCCTCGTGAAACCTGGTCGCAGATTAATGCACTGAGACGACGTGTGGAGCATGTGCCTGATTTCGCCCTACATGGCTCGGGTCGTCAGGATCTTTTAGAGGGCATTATCGGCAGCTGTCTACAGATGTCAGGCTTACTGATCTCCACCATGAGCCGGGATGATGCCTACCAGATGTTCCGTTTAGGTCAGCTGCTCGAACGGGCCGATATGACCACCCGTATTTTGGATGTGCAGGGGGCCGGTGTGCTTGGTGAGCAGATGGAAGTGTCTGTCGAGCATGCGGTCTGGACCACGGTATTGCGCTCACTCTCTGGTGATCAAATGTACCGTAAGCAGGTAGAACCTCGGGTTCGTGGCGGGCAAACCTTGGCCTTTGTGCTCAAAGATAAGCATTTTCCCCGTGCCTTCCGCTACTGCCTGGATGGTGTTCGGGATCGCTTGGTTAAACTGGGCCGTGGACAAGAGGTTGAAGTGATCCTGGGTGATCTGGAAAAAGCACTCTACCGGGCCGATGTCGATCATCTGGCCAAAAAGGGTCTGCATGACTTCCTAGATGATCTTCAGGTTAAGCTTGGGGAACTGCACGACCGAGTGGTTACCACCTACTTCCATTTTCATGAAGTGGAAGGTGAGCTACCCACGGCAAGCCCCCAGGGCAAACACACCAAAATACAATAGGTAGACCGATCCGGCACACCTGATGTTTGGTGTGCCGGACCATCCTCGATGATCACCCCTCCGTATCACATCCATCCTCTCTTGACCTCACCGGTTGGACCCTTCATGGTAAGTGTGGGTACCCTACGTTCAGTCCCTGGAGAAACTGTTGAAAAAAGTCACGTTTGATCTCATTGATCAATGCAATCTTAAATGTCCATCCTGCTACCACTCTGTATACGGTGGCAGTGGTCAACGCATGACGCTGGAAACCTGCCGGACGATCCTGACCCATGCCAAACAGCTGGGCGCTGAACTGGTTAACCCATTCAACTGGGGGGAACCCCTGTTGCATAAGGAGCTGCCCCAGTTCTTAGAGCTGTTTCAATCCTTTAAACTCCGGGTTATGCTCTCATCCAACCTGACCATTAAGGTCAAAGATCCGGTGCTTGAAGCCATTTTGCAGCATGCGGATATTCTCTCTGTCTCAGCCAGTGGCCTGACCCAACAGGTCTATGAACGCTATCATAAGGGGGGGCAGATTGCGGATGTCTTGGAAAACCTGGATCGCCTGCTCACCTTAAAGCAGAAGATGGGCAGTCAAACCAAGTTTATCTGGCTGTTTGGTGTTAACCGTTTTAACCGCCATGAAGCCCCAGATATTCACGCCTATTGTGAAGCCCGTGGGATCTCCTTTGTGCCAACCCGTTATTACATTACCGCCATTGATGATATTCTGCGCCTGATCGATACCCCCGAGCTGGTGGACCCCTCTATTTGGGACCCCATTTTTGAGTCTGCACAGGATGCACGTCAGGCCATTGAGGCATCCCTTACCCCCAATCGCTGCCGTTTACTGCATGATCTGGTTTACCATGTGGATGGGCGCCTATTGACCTGCTGTGCCACCAAAGTGGTCTTGGATGATCCACTCACATCGGTGCAGAATCTGGATCAACTGGCGCAGGTTCGGCTGAACAATGACTTCTGTAAAAACTGTTTCCATAACGGTTTTTCAGAGCATTTTTTTGTGGATGGTGCCGCCAAGCTGAAGGCGCAGGGTTAACCCCTTACACCTGGGGAACCGCTTTGAGGATATACTGCATGGGGGTAGCCGCTTCCATGGCTTGGCGGGCATCCTGACCAGTTAATGCAGCCAGTTGGCCGATTATAGGCAGGACGGTCTGCCGTTGAGGTTCTGGAAAAATTCTGGGGACGACCTGGGCCACCTGAAACCCGCTTGACTCAAACATCTCCACCATGGTTTGACGGGTAAAAAAACGAAGGTGGGTGCGATCCAACAACCCTTGCGGCTGATAGTGGAACTGACCTGTGGCCAGTTTTAACTGTAAACTCCAATGCTGGGCATTGGGGATACAGGCCAATACACACCCCTGCTGAGGTATAACCCCACGGATTTTTTGCAGCACAGCCCAGGGGTCTTTCAAATGTTCCAGGGCGTCCCCAAAAATCCAACACTCTCGATCGGCATAGTGTTTGTAAAAAAAGGCATCGGCCTTCTCAATATCCAACACATAGCTTTCCCGACAAAACTGCTGGGCAACCTGTACATACTCTGGGTCGACATCCAACCCCACATAATCACACTGGGGATGTTGGGCCACATGGGCTTTAGCCAGAGCACCGGAACTACAGCCAACCTCAAGAATACGTTGGGCATGGGGCGGGATCATCGCCAGCAAATCGGGATTAGGGCGATCATGCATGGGGGTCTGCTGCATGGGTTATCCTTTCCACTTATTCATGTATTGGGCATAACCCTGTCGCCATCCATCGGAGCTGAAGTTACCGGGGCTTTCATGAAAAATGGCAATCTTCCAGGTGCCCATCTTCACCCCTTTTTGCTCCGCTTGCCGACAAAAATCCAGATCATAAAAGTGGAATTGGAACTGCTCATCAAAACGGATACCGTGTTGCCAAAGTGTTTGGCTATGCACGGCGATAAAGAGGCCATCCAGCAGCTTGACTTCACAACAGCTCGGGCCAAAATCACTTAAGGGTCGTGTAAAGGGCTGGCCATGTCCCACCACACCGCTGAAATGGCGTTTTTCATCCCAGGTAAAACGGTCATCCACAAAAGCCCAGGAGGACTGACCCGCCACCCGTCGTCGATTGCCCACAATACCTACAATAGGAAAGTGATGTAGCCCTTGGTCCAGCTCATGCCGCCAGAAAAAATTGGTCAGGTGAAGATCATCATGGGCAAAAACCAAAATGGCAGGATCATCCTTACACGCATCGATCGCCCGGTTGTAGACCGTGGATAGCCCCTGTGTGTTCTCTGGAAACAGCATCAGCTCCACACCAGGGTCATTATAAAACCGCAACGAACGACCGGTAGCCGTCTGGGTATGGAAATCCGCTTCACTCACCCGCGTAGCGACCACTATTTTTAGTTTTGCCATCACTTCACTGCCATCGCGCTTAGGGTCAAAAGGTTAACCCGTTTAAACATCCTTATCCTGCTGCCGCAAGACATCCACCGCCACATCCAAAGAGTGCTCCCACCCCCCCATAACCACCCCTTTTACCGGTGGTACATCGGCATAATCCCGACCAACCGCGACCACCAGATGGTGGGACTCAGGCATACAGCCATTGGTGGGGTCAAAGTCCACCCAACCCACACCGGGAAGATAGATGGAAAACCAAGCATGGGAGGCATCTGCCCCTTCCATACGCTCTTGACCCGGCGGGGGTTGGGTTTCCAAATACCCACTAACGTAACGGGCTGCCAGCCCCAACTGGCGCAGGGCACCCACCGCAATATGGGCAAAATCCTGGCATACACCGGCCCGTTGCTCCAGCACCTCCAGGATCGGTGTGGCAATATTGGTTGCCTCAGGATCATATTTGAAGTCGGTATAGATCGCTTTGGTAAAGGTCAAAACAGCCTCTAACAGTGGGCGACCTGGGGTAAAAATGGGGTCCGTGAGTTGGGCGAGTGCTGGCACAACGGGAATCATGGGAGAAGGCAACCGGTACATAGCGACTTCTGCCATCTCTTCCCCATAATCAGCCCCTTCAAATTGGGTACGAACAGACTCCCACGGCACGGAGTCTTCCATGCGCATCGGAAGTTGCAGTGGGGTACGGGTTAAATGCCCACTGGCGGTAATAACCAGCTCAGTATGGGGTTCGTGGATCTCAAAATAGTGCACCATATTGCCAAAAACATCTTGATACGACTCCATCAAAGAGGGTTCAGGCTCCACCTTGAGGGTAAAATCATGACGTTGCTGGCTCTGGTCATCCCGCGGCATAAGAATGGCGCGGTTGTGGCACAGCGTCACCGGCTCTGTATAGTTATATCGGGTGGTGTGTTTGATACGATATTCCATCAGGCACTCCCGGTTTTAAACAGCAAATGGGTGGGGCTACCATGGCGGAAATAGCTGTTGGAAGCGGACTCTGAGAAAAGGGGCAAAAACTGTTTCATTCGCTCCAGCAGGTTAATTAACTCCGTTCGGCTGTTAGATGACTCATCCAGCCCAGCCAGGGCCTCAGGTGTGGCCAACCGGACCGCAGCCAGTGCTTCAAAGACCACACGGCCAAGGTGGGTCTTATAAAAACTCTCATCAGAACCTGCAGCGACGGCGCGAGCATGCTTCTCCATCAACTCCAACTGGAAGACCAGGGAGCGCGGATCGGTCTCATCCTGCAGCAGTTTTTCCAACACTTGGGGGATACCAAGCTGGGTACGATAACGCATACGGAAGGCAGCCAAGGAGTCATTAAGCGCCAACAGACGCTCCAGCACCGCCCCTTCCAAAGGATCATCCGCATGTTCGCCTAAGGTGGTCTCCAGCAGGTGCGTTAAAAAGAGCCCACGCTCCATGCGCCGCCCCATATCCAAAAAACGCCAACCTAAATCCCGGTACATATTCTCCCAGATCAACCCTGAGAAAGCGGTTAAGCCTTGGAGCAGGGGCCCGGTCTCCCAAAACAGGTTTTGCAGATCCTTATCCGGATCCTGCTGCAACCGGTCTAGCACCGTGGCAATATCATCTACCACATGCCAAGTATCTGCTGAGAGACGGTCCCGCACGGAAAAGGCGTTTTGAATCATCGCCCTTAGGGAGAAAGCCAAAGATCCAGGCCGGTCAGAATCCAGCAATGCCGAACGGAGTTCAGGGGCCGGATTGGCCAGATTTTGAGCCCCCTCCTCCCCATCAAAGCCTGGACGGGTACCGGTAACACGGGTAAAAGCCACCAAAAAACGGTTGCGACAGTGAATACGCTGGCGCACCCCTAACCCGGTCTCCTGCGTCTGTAGCATCAGGTGCTCACGGAATAGGCGAATGGCACTCTCCGCCCGCTCCACATAGCGCCCCAACCAAAAAAGATTTTCTGCCACCCGGCTGGGCACCCCCACCATGGGGGCAGGATCGATGGAAGTAGCGGTAATAACCCCCCCACGATCCTCAATGGCTTTATCGTGCATCAACCAAATATCTTTGCTCAGCCCCCCTTGACGGGGTGAGAAGGTCAAACGATCGGCCTGAGGAGAAACCCGCGCCAAACCACCGGGCATAACCTGACTATTTTGACCGTTACTGTTGAGATATAGGCGTATCTGCACAGGCTGACTGGTAATCTGCCCCCGCTGTACCGAAGGGGTCCGAGATGGCTCGAGCCGCTCACGTGCCACAAAAGCGTGGGGTTTTTCCCCCAGGGCCTGTTCCAACGCCTCATCACGGCTTAAACCATTTAAAGGGGTACCTGGATCGTGGCGAGCGGGTAGAATGACATAGCGATCCGGTTCATCCGCCACCTGTTGCCGATGCATGGGATCCCCCATCCAAAGGGTAAGAGGACTCTCCAACTGGAGCGGTTCATCCAGAAAAAAGCGGGCCAGACGTGGTAGATAGGCATGCAGGGCCAAATTTTCAAGAATGCCCGTACCCAATGCATTGGCCAGGGCCAAACGCCCGGAACGGGCAACCTGGGTCAGACCCACCACCCCCAGTAGAGAATCATCCCGAAGCTCCAGGGGGTCACAGTAGGCTTCATCCACTTTACGGAGAATGACATCGACCGGCAGCAGACCACTGAGGGATTTAATCCACAAACGTCCGTTACGTACCGTCAGATCATCACCCTGACTTAGGATCAGCCCCAAATAATGGGCCAGCAAGGCATGCTCTACATAGATCTCATTGGCTGGGCCTGAGGTGAGCAGAACAACATGGGCATCCTGTTTGGCATAGGGGGTTAAACCCGCTAATTGGCTGCGCATGTTTTTAAAGAAGGGCAACAGCACCGGAACATTGTTAAACTGTTCGGTATCAGCATAGAGCCGGTTCATCACCCGCCGGTTCTGTAAGACATAGCCATGGCCCGATGGTGAAGCGGTACGGTCACTCACCACCTTATGCCTACCATCCTGATCCCGCATCAGGTCTACAGCATAGAGCGGTAGGGGGGGCATATCATCTGGTGTGGCACCATGCGCGGCAAACAGGTAGGAGCCACTGCCATAAACCAGCTCAGCTGGAATTAATCCCTGACGGATACAATCCTGCTTACCATGCAGGTCCCGATGCAGTAAGCTCAGCAGCTGGTGTCGCTGGATAACCCCTTGCTCTAGATCCCCCCAAGTGTTGGTGTCTAGAATGAGGGGAATGGGGTCAAAGGGCCAGGGCTGACCCCGACGGCCTGAACCACCATGCAGGTTATAGGTTACGCCCAGTTCTCGCATCAGGCGGTCAGCATCACGCTCCAGCTGCAAAGGCAATTGGGGGCCACGGCTATAGAGGTGGTCGAGGTATTGCCGCCAATGAGAACGGGGTCGACCGGGCTGTTCAAATGCCTCATCATAGACCGAAGCATTGGTCCCTGAGGCAAGTGGTATAGAATTAGGCGTCATAGTACGCTACAAATCTTTGATAGTTCTGATGATTCAGGCATAGAAAACAGGGTGATCACCCTGTACCATGGGCGGATGGGGTATCTATACCAGCCCATATAACGCACAGTCTACGTGATTCATGCCCTTAGGGGAATGAATGCCATGGGTTTATCGAATTCAGGAGTCGGTTATGTCCATCCAAGTTGCTATTCGTCACCATACCAAATATTGCTACGATCGGATGGTCAACCTCTCACCCCATGTGTTCCGGCTGCGCCCTGCCCCCCACAGCCGAACCCCTATTAAGTCGTACTCCTTAAAAATTTCGCCAGAAAACCATTTTATCAACTGGCAACAGGATCCTTTTGGTAACTATCTGGCCCGCTTGGTGTTTCAGGAGATGACAGACCACCTGACAGTGGATGTCGAGGTGGTGGCAGAAATGGTCACCATCAACCCTTTTGAGTTCTTCTTGGAAGATAGCGCCAAGACCTTTCCCTTTACCTATGAAAAAGCGCTGCGCAAGGATTTGGCACCCTATCTGAAAACCGATGAGAAGAGCGCCTCTTTAAAGAAGTGGCTAAAGGATTTTGAAGGTCGTGAAGGAACCGTAGATTTTCTGGTGGATATCAACGCCAAGCTTAACCAGGACATTGGCTATACCATCCGCATGGAACCGGGTGTTCAAACCTGTGAACAGACCTTTAAACGGGGTACGGGATCCTGCCGGGATACAGGCTGGCTACTGGTACAGGCCCTGCGCCGCTTAGGCTTAGCTGCACGGTTTGTCTCTGGTTATCTGGTCCAGCTTACCCCGGATGTCAAAAGCCTGGACGGTCCCTCTGGCCCCAAGGAGGATTTTACCGATCTCCATGCTTGGTGCGAAGTCTACATTCCAGGTGCTGGCTGGGTTGGGCTGGACCCAACCTCTGGTCTCTTTGCCGGTGAGGGGCATATTCCCCTGGCCTGTACCCCCATCCCTGCGTCAGCCGCCCCGGTAACCGGTGCAACGGATAAGTGCGAAACCACCTTTGAATATGACAACTCGGTGGTACGTATTCATGAAGATCCCCGGGTCACCAAACCCTATGACGACCAACAGTGGACTGAGATCCTAACCTTAGGTGACAAGGTGGATGAAGTCTTGGAAGAGGGTGATGTACGCCTGACCATGGGGGGAGAACCCACCTTTGTATCGGTGGATGATTTTGAGTCTGAAGAGTGGACAGAAGCGGCAGATGGCCCCCACAAGCGTGAACGGGCCGTAGATCTGCTTAAGCGCATGCGCAGCCAATATGCCCCTGGTGGGGTTTACCATTTTGGCCAAGGCAAGTGGTACCCTGGAGAGCCCATTCCCCGTTGGCGCTATGGCTGCTACTGGCGGGCAGATGGTCAGCCCTTGTGGACGGACCCTAATCTACTGGGCTTTCCCACGGTGGATTATGATTATGGCCCGGATGAAGCAGAAGCATTTATGGGTGAACTGGCCCGTCGCTTAGGTCATCTGGGTAAATTTGTCAGTACCGGCTATGAAGACCCCTTCTACTATGTCTGGTCAGAGGCCAACTTGCCGGTCAATCTAGATCCTTTTGAGTTTGATCTGGAAGATGGCATGGAACGCAAAAAAATGGCCGAGGTGTTAAACCAAGGTTTAAAGAGCCCTTCTGGCTATGCCCTGCCCCTGGCCTGGAACCCCTACGATAACTGTTGGGATAGTTGTAAATGGTCCTTCCGTCGTGACCGTCTGTTCCTGGTGCCAGGTAACTCTAGCATGGGTCTGCGCCTACCTTTAGATAGCCTGTTCCATGTGCCTGAGTCTGAACGCCCCCTACAGGCCGAACAGGATCCTTTTGATACCCTGGGGAAACTACCGAAGTATAAAAAGCTGGTTAAAAAGGCCAGCCCCAGCACCAAAAAGAAGAAGAAGAAAGAGCTTATCCCCCCCCACCCTGAAGCCGAAACGGGCATGCAGACCGCACTTTGCGTGGAGGCACGGGAGGGTAAACTCTATATCTTCTTACCCCCCATTACCCATATTGAAGGGTTCCTCGCTCTCACCTCTGTCATTGAGGCCACAGCTGAAGCGTTAGGGGTGTGTATTCTGATTGAGGGCTACTCCCCACCCGAAGATCCCCGACTTAAAAAGTTCTATGTCACCCCGGATCCTGGGGTGATTGAGGTCAACATTCATCCTGCCGCCAACTGGAAGGATATGGTTGAGAGCACTGAAGCTCTCTATGAACTGGCCCACCAGTCCCGTCTGGGCACGGAAAAGTTCATGCTCGATGGCCGCCACAACGGTACCGGTGGTGGTAACCACGTCACCCTTGGTGGCCTGACACCCGCCGACAGCCCCATGTTGCGCCGCCCGGATCTGTTAGCCAGCCTGATTACCTACTGGCAGCACCATCCTGGTTTAAGCTATCTCTTCTCTGGTCTGTTTATTGGCCCCACCTCCCAGGCCCCACGGGTGGATGAAGGACGAGATGATGCCCTGTATGAGCTGGAGTTAGCCTTAAACCAGTTCCCCGCAGGCGAGATTGTGCAACCGTGGATTGTGGACCGTCTGCTGCGCAATATTTTGGTGGATATGACTGGCAACACCCACCGCACAGAGTTCTGTATTGATAAACTCTACTCCCCCGATGGACCAACCGGACGTTTAGGCCTCTTGGAGTTACGGGCATTTGAAATGCCACCCCACGCCCGTATGTCTTTGGTGCAGATGTTGTTGTTACGTACCATCATTGCACGGATGTGGAAATCACCCTATCAGCACCCCCTCATCCGTTGGGGTACCGATCTACACGACCGTTTTTTAATGGGTCACTACGTACACAGCGATATGCAAGAGGTGGTTGAAGATCTAAACCGTGAAGGTTTTCCTTTCAAAATGGAGTGGCTGGAGCCCTTCTTTGAGTTCCGTTTCCCGAAAACGGGTGAAATTCAGGTCGGTGATATCTATCTGGAGATGCGCACCGCGTTGGAGCCATGGCATGTACTGGGCGAAGAGGCAGGACAGAGCGGCACAACCCGTTTTGTCGACTCCTCACTCCAACGCATGCAGATCAAAGTCAATGGCCTACGCCCCGACCAGTACACTGTGGTCTGCAATGGTCACCGTCTCCCCTTACATAGTACCGGTATTAATGGTGAATATGTCGCGGGTGTTCGTTATAAGGCATGGCAACCCTGGTCAGCCATGCACCCTCTGGTCGGTGTGCATGCGCCGCTGGTGATCGATATTGTGGATCTACGCAATGGCCGCTCTTTAGGGGGGTGTACCTATCATGAAGGCCACCCCGGTGGGCGCAACTACCCCACCTTCCCCGTTAATGCGTATGAGGCTGAGTCTCGCCGTATTAGCCAGTTCTGGGATCATGGGCATACCATTGGCGCCTTTACCCCCACACCAACGCCAGCTGGCCCTGGTAAGTTTGTGCCTGAAGGCAGCAAGGACCTTAAACCCACACCGCCTCTGCCAGAACGTAGTGGCGAGTTCCCCCATACTCTGGATCTAAGACGCTGGGGTTAAAAGGTATACAGACAGCAAAGGGTGGGCACAGAGCCCACCCTTTTTTTTTGCCAAAGCCCGGCCCCCACCAAGGGTTTTACACCCATAGAGCCAAACCCTACACAGTGTCTTCAGCCATGAGAAAAGCCGCAGGCTACGGTTACCTGAGACGGGATAAGACCCCTTCGCTTTGATCATGGGATTGTGCTTTAGGGTTCGACCAACACCAAGCCGCTCAACCCTTGGCTGAAGATTCAGAAACAGGGCCCAAACCTCCATACGTCTGCGCTTAAACTCTACAAAACCTGCCATCATCCTTGACTATAGGGTATCGACCCTACAGCGGAACATGACCCTAAAGAATCTTCCCGCACCTACGACCCATATCTTTGTATTATCAGATTATTCTATTTTTCTGCCCCACCTATTCTCTCATTCTTTCATCTCATCATTCAGAGCACATGCCGCCATGCATATATTCTGGTTGCTTTATTTTCTACAGGTCCGTATCAAGGAATTGCCCATAAAAAACACCATTCTCATGGAGATTAGCATGCAAAACCGCTTGTGGTCCCTGTTGTTTGCGCTCTGTTTCACCACTTTTATAGCCAGCCCCAAAGCACACGCTGAGATGTATTTTCCCTATATTCTAGCCAACATTCCAACGCAGAGTGTGGATGATGGGATTAAACAGGTGAGTAGCCGATTGACGGCGGCAGGTTTTGAGATTGCCGGCCACTACCAAGTGCATAAGGAAGCGAAGGTACTTATCGCCACCAGCCGTGAGCAAAAAGCGCTGGCTACAAAAAGTGAACAGGGTGGCTTTGGTGTGGCCACACGGATATCCGTGACAGCTGTTAACGGTACCGTACAAATTGCCTATACCGACCCCCGCTGGATGTCACACATCTACCGGCTGGAGAGTGATGGGATCCCATTGCTTAACCGACTCACGGCAGCTTTAGGCAACCAGAACAGCTTTGGTTCGGCTACTGGTATCGAAAAAGATCGTCTGCGCAAGTATCAATATATGATCTTTATGCCTGATTTTACCGATCAAGTGGAGCTGGCAGAACATGGTGATCATGCCTCCGCTTTAGCGGCTGTAGAGGCTGGTCTACTCAAAGGCATGGGTGGGACCGCTAAAATCTACCGTATTGATATTCCCGGCAAAGAAGAGAGCCTGTTTGGGGTGGCCTGCAAGCAAGGTGAGGCTGCAGACCAAGCGATTATGAAGATCATTGATAAAGGTGAGATGAAACATACCGCTCACCTTCCTTATGATATTTTGGTCAGTGGCGGAAAAGTACTGATGCTGCATGGTAAGTTTCGCATCGCCCAAAGCTTTCCAGACCTAGGGATGGGAACCTTTATGGAAATCTCCAGCGCACCCGATGCCATTGCTGAAACCTTGACCAAGGTCGCCAGCGGATCCTAACGGTCAAAGCATAGGGTGCACCCATGGGGTGCACCCTATTCACACCTTCATATGTCATGCTTAGCGCATGGCTTGATACTCTTGGCTTTAAACGGGCTGACCGATCAAGCCTGAGCCATCATCTATAGCCTGGATCCAAGACCTCTTTGGGGTAAAACCAGGGATCTCCCTACGCTCTGAACCTCTCCCCCCACAGACCATCGCTTACACAGCTTAGGCCAACCACATACGGCTCATCTGTGCTTCAAACAGACCACAGGCACGGTTCCAGTCAAAGCTCTCGGCCTGTTGACGGGCTGCTGAATGCATGTGGGCCAGTTTGTGATGATCACCATCCAGCACCAACAGGGCATCCCCTATGGCAGAACCAGTGGGGTTCTCCACCACCAAGGTTCCCTCTCCATCCATAAACTCTGGCCCCAAAGCTTCCGGGGTGGCAATCATGGGTAGGCCACTGGCTAAAGCCTCCAGCGCTACATTAGAGACCCCTTCTGCCCCCGATAGATGCACCAGCAGATCATGTTCCCGATAGAGCTGTGGCATGGCCTCACGACTGGTATGCCCGGAAAAATAGACTTTAATCGCTTCCGGCAGCTGTGCCGCTTGTGCTTTCAGCGCCTGCTCCAACGGCCCTGACCCTGCAATAGTGATCTCCAACTTGCGCCCTTGCTTAGCCACATGGGCCGCCCCTTCCAACAGCTGCGTCACCCGTTTACGGGCGATTAATTGCCCGACAGATAATACCTTTAATGGGCCCCCGTGCGCCCCCACCATGCCAGGCGCAGGATGAAAGAGTGTGGTATCAACACCGTTGGGAATACTCATCACTTCCACATCCGGTTCAAAGGCACGGGTTAAACCGGCCAAGGTCTCACCATTGGCAAAAATTCGATCCGAACCCCGTAACACCGGATGGGTCAGCCAGGGTTGTAACATCTGGAATAGCCCCCACCGTTTTTTGGAAAAACCAGGAATGTCCGAACCACGGATAGAGACTGCAATGGGGCCCGTGATGGCCCGACGCTGTTTAAGTATGGCATGCCCAGCGGGGAAGGCGAAAAAAGCTACGGAGCAGTCTGGCTTAAAGGCTTTAAGATCTTTTGAACTACGAAAACGTAATGCCCAGTAGGAACGCAGCAGCTCCCAAACCGTTGGCGAAAGCAGGTTTTTGCGCCCCACGCCATAGCGGATAACTTGCCGATCATGCAGGGCCTCACGTTGGGTTTGACCACCCAACCCAATGGTTAGGATCTGTACCTGGTGGCCCCTTGTGGCCAAAACGCGGGTAAAATGATCCAATGCAGAGGCCGCGCCACCGCCTGTTGGGGGGAATTCATGACAAAGAAACGAAAGACGCATGTGTGTTCCAATTCGGTAATCCTGATCTCACCCCTTCATGGGCTACCGACAGCATAACCAAGGGAAGGGGGTGACCCAAGTCTTCATACCATGACAGACCCTTTTTATATCACTTCATCCCATATCCACACCCTTACCAACTGGACCATTTCTGTACCCATTTTTCAGGGTGATGAGGAAGGCGCTTATACACGCTTTTATATATCCTATAAAAATACCCTCTACCCAACATGGGGCAAAAGGGTGAAAAAGAGTGCGGTATCGGACATTTCAGGAGATTAAGAGGAAAAAAAGTGAAAAAAAATCATCTCATTTTTTCTCTAAAATAGCCTTTGCCATACATTCATTCACTAAATAATCATCCAGGTTTTTGCAGCGCATAAAATCCGATGATTATCAAAATCATCACATCTTTCATACACATTATGCAAAGCAAAACACAGTTTATTTCAGGTATATAAAACTCGATCAATATCACATACGTCAACACCCGATATAAGCCTTAAAAATAGTGTAAAATCAGGGTATTGATTAATTCCAATCGTTTCATATATGGTGATTGGATAGATGATCATACAAATGTAAGTTAAACCAGAAAATGGGAAGGCCCATACGGCTTTACGACTCTGGTCGTGTGGAATATTTGCCTAAGGCAACCAGACCATTAAGGTCTGTAAAAACCACACCAGTAAGTAGCATTAACAAGGGGGATAGTACATGGCTGACAGCAAGCCCACGGTCGCGGATTGGCAAGCACTGGCAAGTAAAAGTTTAAAGGGCAAACCCCTGGAAAACCTAAACTGGCAAAGCGCAGAAGGTATTGAGGTTAAGTCTCTTTATACCGCAGCGGACATCCCTGGTGATACGTGGCAGGCTGATAGTATGCCCGGTATGGAACCCTATACCCGGGGCCCCTACCCCACCATGTATGCCAGCCGTCCCTGGACCATCCGACAATATGCCGGTTTTTCCACTGCGGAGGAGTCCAACGCCTTTTACAAGCGCGCACTCGCTGCGGGTGGTCAAGGGGTCTCTGTGGCCTTTGATCTGGCCACACACCGTGGTTATGACTCTGACCACCCCCGTGTGGTAGGGGATGTAGGTAAAGCTGGCGTGGCCATTGACAGTGTTGAGGATATGAAAATCCTCTTTGATGATATTCCACTGGATAAAGTATCGGTCTCCATGACCATGAACGGCGCTGTTTTGCCCATTTTGGCTGGCTATGTGGTGGCAGCCCGTGAGCAAGGGGTTTCGGCAGATAAACTGAGCGGCACCATTCAGAACGATATTCTCAAAGAGTTCATGGTCCGCAATACCTATATTTACCCCCCTGAGCCCTCCATGCGCATTATTGGGGATATCATTGGTTATGCCTCAGAGCATATGCCCAAGTTTAATACCATCTCCATCTCTGGTTACCATATTCAAGAGGCTGGTGCCGATGCCGCCCTGGAGCTGGCCTATACCTTGGCGGATGGTAAAGCCTATGTGGAAACGGCCATCTCTCGAGGTTTGTCGGTCGATGACTTTGCACCTCGTCTGTCGTTCTTCTTTGGTATTGGCATGAACTTCTATATGGAGGTGGCCAAGTTACGCGCGGCCCGCCTGCTGTGGACCCGCATTATGGAAGGATTCTCCCCTTCCAACCCCCGCTCTTCCATGCTGCGCACCCATTGCCAGACCTCCGGTTGGTCGCTGACCAGTCAAGATCCGTATAATAACGTGGTTCGTACCACCATTGAGGCCATGGCCGCTGTTTTTGGGGGTACCCAGTCGCTGCATACCAATGCCCTGGATGAGGCCATGGCTCTACCCACCGACTTTTCTGCCCGTATTGCGCGGAACACCCAGCTGATTTTGCAGGAAGAGACCCACATTACCAATGTGGTTGATCCTTGGGCTGGCTCCTACATGATGGAATCTCTCACCAAAGAGCTGGCCGACAAAGCGTGGGAGATCTTTGAAGAAGTGGAAGAGAAAGGTGGCATGGTCAAAGCCATTGCCGCCGGCTTGCCCAGCCGCCGTATTGAAGCCTCTGCTGCTGAACGTCAAGCCCGTATTGATAAAGGCCTGGATGTCATTGTAGGGGTCAACAAATACCGCCCACCTGAAGAAGATCCTGTGGATGTTTTGGTGGTGGATAACGAAGCGGTGCGTAAATCACAACTGGAACGTTTGGCCAAGATCAAGGCCAGCAGAGATGACGCCAAGGTCGCGGATATTCTGGGTCGCATTACCCAAGCTGCCGAATCGGGTGAAGGCAACCTCCTGGCTCTATCCATTGAAGCAACCGAAGCCCGCGCCACCGGTGGAGAGATCACCATGGCGATGGAGAAGGTCTATGGCCGCTTTAAGGATAAAGGTCAGGCAACCACAGGGGTATATGGCAAAGTGTGGGAAGAAGATGAAACGTGGATTGCCCTGCGTAAAGATATCGATGCCTTTACGGAGGAAGAGGGCCGACGCCCCCGCCTGCTGGTGGTAAAAATGGGGCAAGATGGCCACGACCGTGGTGCCAAGGTGATTGCCAGTGCCTTTGCAGATTTAGGCTTTGATGTGGATTTAGGCCCCTTGTTCCAAACACCGGAGGAGGCAGCGCAGCAAGCGGTTGAAAACGATGTCCATGTACTGGGTGTCTCAACCCTGGCTGGTGCTCACCACACCTTAATTCCCGCTCTGGTTAGCGCATTGAAAGCAGAACAAGCGGAAGATGTTTTGGTGGTGGCCGGTGGTGTCATCCCTGAACAGGATTATGAAAAGCTTAAGGCCGCAGGCGTTGCGGAGATCTTTGGCCCTGGCACCTCTGTTGTGGATGCTGCCGGACGCGTCCTGAAAGCTATTCGCGCCGCTCGGGGTTAAGACATATCCATGGCTCGGCATACAATCCATGAGTTCGTTGCAGGTGTGCTGGATGGCAACCGGCGTATGGTGGCCAAGGCGATTACGCTGGTAGAGAGCGCCCGCCCCCAGGATGCCGAATTAGGACGTGCCCTACTCACCCGGCTGATGCCCCATACAGGTGGGGCTTTGCGGGTGGGCATTAGTGGCCCGCCCGGTGCGGGAAAGAGCACCTTTATTGAAGTATTCGGCCTTTACCTCATTGAACAAGGGCTCAAGGTTGGGGTGTTGGCGGTTGATCCATCATCCAGCCGGAGTGGGGGTTCCATTTTGGGTGATAAAACCCGGATGGCACAGCTAACCGGGGCCAAACAGGCCTTTATTCGCCCTTCACCTGCAGGGCGTAGTTTAGGAGGGGTGGCGCGTCGTACACGGGAGTCTCAGTTAATTCTAGAGGCCGCAGGTTTTGATATCATACTCATTGAAACCGTCGGTGTAGGACAGAGTGAGACCCTCGTTGCGGGCATGGTTGACCTATTCGCTTTGGTCGCTTTACCCAATGCAGGGGATGAGCTGCAGGGGATGAAACGGGGCATCATGGAGTTGGCCGATGTGGTGTTGGTCAACAAATGTGATGGTGCTTTTGTTGATGCAGCCCAACAGACCGCTGCGGGGGTTCGCTCTGCCCTAAAGCTGTTGCATGGGGGTTCTATTGGTTGGGATCCTGAAGTCACCACCATGAGTGCCTTTGAACAGAGCGGTTTGGATGATGTGTGGGCGCTATTGTCCCGCTTTCAAACAACCATGAAAGAGTCTGGAGCCTTAACCCACAAGCGCCAAGAGCAATCAAAAGCATGGATGTGGGATCTGGTACAGGATGGTTTGAAACAGCGGTTTATGGCCCACCCTGAGGTACAAGAGATTCTTACGCATTTAGAATCTGATGTTGTAGCTGGCAAAACCACCGCGGTTGGCGCCGCTGAAGAGCTGTTGGATCGTTTTACAAAAGCACCCTAAGCTCTTAGAGGTAGGAACATTAAATGGGGTGTGAGCCAATGGTCTCAACCCCAGCACGCTTATCTTTCTCCCAAGGCTACCTGCGTGAGATGAGATAAGGGGCAAAACGTACATACACGTGATAACAAAACCTGGGCAAAAGCCCCCATTTTCCTACGGGAGATATCCTCGCCATGCAGGAAATTATTCAAAAACTTGACGATCTGCGCAGCCAAGCCCGCCTTGGTGGTGGTCAGAAACGTATTGATAGCCAACACGCACGGGGTAAACTTACCGCCCGTGAACGTATTGAAGTATTGATGGACGAAGGCTCCTTTGAAGAGCTGGATATGTTTGTCACCCATAACTGTACCGACTTTGGTATGGAAGACAAACAGATCTCTGGTGACGGTGTTGTTACAGGGCATGGCACCATTAATGGTCGTCCGATCTTTGTCTTCTCTCAGGACTTCACCGTGTTCGGTGGTTCACTTTCTGAAGCCAATGCCACCAAGATTTGTAAAATCATGGATATGGCGATGAAGGTTGGCGCACCGGTCATTGGCTTGAACGATTCTGGCGGGGCACGTATTCACGAAGGTGTGGGATCTTTGGCTGGTTATGCGGAAGTGTTCCAACGGAATGTGATGGCCTCCGGCGTTATTCCACAAATTTCGGCCATTATGGGTCCTTGCGCAGGGGGTGCCGTCTACTCCCCAGCCCTGACTGACTTTATTGCCATGGTCAAAGATACCTCTTACATGTTCGTCACCGGGCCCGATGTGGTGAAAACCGTGACCCATGAAGAGGTAACCGCCGAAGATCTGGGTGGAGCCGTTACCCACTCTACCAAATCTGGTGTTGCAGACTTTGCCTTTGATAACGATATGGGCATGCTCAAGCAGTTACGCCGCCTGATGGGCTTTTTGCCCTCTAACAATACCGAAGAAGCCCCCATCGTTGAGACCAAGGATCCAGCGCAACGACAGGATGAGACCCTGGACTATCTGGTACCCAACGATGCCACCAAACCCTATGACATGAAGGAGTTGATCGAGAAGGTTGTCGATAACAACGACTTTATGGAGGTGCAGGAGGGCTATGCCAAGAACATCATCATCGGCTTTGGCCGTATGGAAGGTCGTTCTGTCGGTATTGTCGCCAACCAACCTCTGGTACTGGCCGGCTGCCTGGACATCAACTCCGCCATTAAAGCTGCGCGCTTTGTACGCTTTTGTGACTGCTTTAATATTCCCATTGTCACCTTTGTGGATGTTCCTGGCTTCCTGCCCGGTACCCAACAAGAGCTGGGCGGTATTATTAAACATGGGGCAAAACTGCTCTATGCCTATGCGGAGTGTACCGTACCCAAGATTACCGTCATTACCCGTAAAGCCTACGGTGGCGCTTATGACGTGATGGCATCTAAGCATCTACGTGGTGATCTAAATTATGCATGGCCCAATGCAGAGATTGCGGTGATGGGACCCAAGGGTGCATCGGAAATCATCTTCCGTAACGAGATCAAAGATGCAGAGGATCCAGAGGCCAAGCTGAAGGAAAAGACGGACGAGTATACCGAAAAGTTCGCCAATCCCTTCATTGCTGCCAACAAGGGCTTTATCGATGATGTCATCATGCCTCACAACACCCGATATCGGGTGATTCGGGGCCTGCGTCTGATGCAGGACAAGAATGTCGAAAATCCTTGGAAAAAACACGCCAACATGCCCCTGTAAGGAGCGGACAGTCATGCAGAAGATTCTCATCGCCAACCGCGGCGAAATTGCCTGCCGCGTGATCAAAACCGCCCGTAAAATGGGCATTAAGACCGTGGCCGTTTACTCTGAAGCCGATACAGAAGCGCTACACGTGCGCATGGCGGATGAAGCCTATTTGATCGGCCCAGCAGCCAGTAATCAATCCTATCTGGTGATGGATAAAATCCTAGAAGTGATTGAGAAATCCGGCGCAGATGCCGTGCACCCCGGTTATGGTTTTCTTTCCGAAAACTCCGAGTTTGGCCGTCGTTTAGAAGAAAAAGGCATTACCTTTATTGGTCCAAAGCCCTATGCGATGGATGCCATGGGAGATAAGATCAGCTCTAAGAAGCTGGCTCAGGATGCCAACGTCAGCACCATTCCTGGCCATATGGGCATTATTGAAAATGCCGATGAAGCTGTACGTATTGCCCAAAAAATTGGCTATCCCGTTATGATCAAAGCCAGTGCGGGTGGCGGTGGTAAGGGTATGCGTATTGCCACCAATGATGTGGAGGCCGCAGAAGGGTGGCAAACGGCGACCAACGAAGGTCTCTCCTATTTTGGCGATGGCCGGGTGTTTATTGAGAAGTTTATTGAGAGCCCCCGTCATATTGAGATTCAGGTGCTGTGCGATGACCACGGTAATGGTGTGTACTTGAATGAGCGTGAGTGCTCTATTCAACGTCGAAACCAGAAGGTTATTGAGGAGGCCCCCTCACCTTTTGTTGATCCCGCCATGCGTAAAGCCATGGGTGAACAGGCTGTTGCCTTGGCTCAAGCTGTAGACTATGTCTCTGCCGGTACCGTTGAGTTTGTGGTGGGTGCCGACAAAGGCTTCTACTTCCTGGAGATGAACACCCGCTTGCAGGTGGAACACCCTGTTACTGAGTATATCACCGGGCTGGATCTGGTTGAGCAAATGATCCGTGTTGCTCGGGGTGAAAAACTCTCCTTTAGCCAGGATGATGTTAAGCTCGATGGCTGGTCCATTGAGAGCCGTGTTTATGCAGAAAACCCCTACCGTAACTTCCTGCCATCCGTCGGACGTTTGGTCCGTTATACACCACCGGAAGAGAGTGCCCATGTACGGGTGGATACCGGTGTCTTTGCGGGGGGGGAAGTGTCCCTGTTTTATGATCCCATGATCGCCAAGTTGATCACCTGGGGTAAAGACCGTGGTGAAGCCATTGAACATATGCGCGATGCCTTGGACGCCTACCTTATTGAGGGTCCCGGTCATAACATTGATTTCCTCAATGCCGTCCTTAAGCACCCCCGCTTCATCAAAGGCAATATCACCACCGCCTTTATTGCGGAGGAGTATCCCGATGGTTTTGAAGGGGCACCCCTGACCAAGGCGGATATTCAACTGTTTGCCATAGCGGGTAGCTACATTGAGCAGACTGAGCAAGAGCTGCTCATGGACCTGGGCCCAGAAAAAGCATGGGTTGTGTCGGTTGATGATGAGGTTGTTCCCTTAACCTTTAAAGAGGTTGATGGTGAAGATCTTGTTGCGTTTGAAGATGGCCCAACCTTTGAGGTTGCTGGTGTTCACCAACCCGGCGCCAAAAAGGTCACGTTCCATATTGCACGCCATGCCTGCACCTTTGGTGTGGAGAAGCTGGAAGAGGGGTATCTGATTACCCGCGGGGGGCGTCAGGTCAAAGTTGCTGTGCGCACCCCACATCAACATGAGCTTGCTCAGTTGATGCCGGTGAAGGTACCACCCGATACCTCCAAAATGCTCATCACCCCCATGCCCGGTTTGGTTCTTAAGATCAATGTTAAAGTTGGGGATAAGATCTCTGCTGGCGAAGCGGTTTGCGTACTTGAAGCGATGAAGATGGAAAACATCATGCGCACGGAGAAGGATGTGATCGTCAAAACCATTGAGGCTGAGCCTGGTGATGCGGTTGAGGCCGATAGTGTCATCATGACCTTTGAGTAATAGGAGCACATGATGATTGGACGCTTAAACCATGTTGCCATTGCGGTGGCGGATCTAGATGCGGCTGAAAAACAATATCGCGATGTTTTAGGGGGTACGTTGAGTGAACGGGAAGATCTTGCAGAGCATGGTGTAACCACCGTCTTTGTACGTTTACCGAACACCAATATTGAGCTGTTACACCCCTTTGGAGAGAACAGCCCTATCGCCAAGTTTTTGGAGAAAAACCCTTCAGGCGGCATGCATCATGTTTGTTATGAAGTGGAAGATATCCATGCAGCTATGGATAAAATGAAAGCAGAAGGGGCACGGGTATTGGGTACAGAGCCTAAAATTGGCGCCCATGGTAAGCCGGTCATTTTTCTGCACCCCAAAGACTTCTGCGGAACATTGGTCGAACTGGAACAGGCCTAAAGAACAGCCCATGGTGGTTGCACACAACCACCATGGGACCTTTGGCCAAACATGTAGAACCTAGAACTGTTAGAGCCGTATATTTACCCTTAAAGCAAACACTTACTGATGTAAATACGCTGTTTCTAGGTGTGCATGTTATGGATCACTCTAAGCAGAAAACCGAGGGGGGACCAGAGCAGGTCTCTCCTTGCCCCCCTCATACCTTTGTTTTAGGCGTAGAGGGGCACAGTCTGGAAGCTCAACATATGGAAAACCTGGGCAACACAGGAAACCCTTCCGGGCTATTAAACCCAAAACTTAACCTACCCGTTATGGGATGCATCACAGGTACTTAGGAGATGACCAGTATGGAAAATCGCGAAAAGTACGAAGCGTTTCACAAGCGCTCTATCGAAGACCGCGACGGCTTTTGGAAAGAGCAAGCCGAGCTGATTCATTGGGAAAAACCGTTTGAAACGGTTTTGGAATACGACAAGCCCCCCTTTGCCAACTGGTTTCCTGATGGCACCACCAACCTGTGCTACAACGCGGTAGATCGTCATGTTGCTGAGCGTGGTGACCAGAATGCGATTATCTGGGTCTCTACAGAAGTGGATAAAGAGACCACCACCACCTATAACGAACTCTATCGTCAGGTTAATGAGTATGCCGCACTGCTGAAGGATATGGGATTGGGTAAAGGGGACCGTGTACTGGTCTACCTACCGATGATTCCTGAAGTGATTCCCGTCATGCTTGCGTGTGTGCGTATTGGGGCTGTTCACTCTGTGGTGTTTGGTGGTTTTGCCAGTACGGCCCTGGCCTCTCGTGTTGATGATGCTTCACCCAAGTTGGTGGTGACAGTTGATGCCGGTATTCGTGGTGGCAAAGTGGTCCCTTACAAGCCGCTGCTGGATGAGGCCCTTGCCCAGATTGAGGTTGAGCGTCCTAAAGTACTCCTGATTAATCGTGAGCTGGATCCCGATCTAAAAATGGGTGATGGCGACTATGATTTTGCGACGGAAATTGCCAAGCATGCGGGTGCTGTGGTTGATCCTGAGTGGGTTGAATCTTCCCATCCAAGCTATATTCTCTACACCTCCGGCACCACGGGCAAACCTAAGGGTGTGCAGCGGGATACCGGTGGCCATGCGGTCTCCATGCGTGCTTCTATGAAGCATATTTATGGTGTTGAGCCTGGTCAGGTAATGTTTGCGGGCTCGGATGTGGGCTGGGTTGTTGGTCACTCCTACATTGTGTATGCACCTCTGTTAACGGGTGCAACTACTTTGGTCTATGAGGGTCTACCCATCCGTCCAGATCCAGGTGTTTGGTGGTCACTGGTTGAGAAGTATAAGGTTAACTGCCTCTTTACCTCCCCCACAGCCATTCGTCTGCTTAAGAAGTCTGGTGAAGAGTGGATTTGGAAATATGATCTAACCAGTATGGAATCCATGTTCCTAGCGGGTGAGCCACTGGATCGTGAGACCCACCGTTGGGTCACCAGTGCTTTGAAGAATTCACCTGTGGTTGATAACTACTGGCAGACCGAGACGGGCTGGCCCATTTTGACCAACTTTAAAGGTATGGGTTTAATGGAGACCAAGTTTGGTTCTCCCTGCCGTCCTGCTTATGGTTATGATGTGGTGTTGATTGATGATCTGACCCAAAAGCCTGCGGAGCCAAACACCAAAGGCTCCTTAATGATCCGCCCCCCTCTACCTCCTGGTAACTTGAGCACCATTTGGGGTGACGATGAGCGTTTTGTACAGACCTACTTCAGCCGGATGAAGGAGCCGATGTACGCAACCTTTGATTCTGCGGTGTATGATGATGATGGTTACTATTACATCATGGGCCGTGATGACGATGTTATTAACGTTGCGGGTCACCGTTTGGGTACGCGGGAAATTGAGGAGGCACTCTGCTCACATCCTGCGGTAGCTGAAGCTGCGGCGATTGGTATTAAAGATGAGCTGCGTGGTCAGGCTATTAGCTGTTTTGTGGTTCTTACCACGGGTGTGGATGAGCCGACTGAGAAGGATCTAAAAACCCATGTGGGTAGTGAGTTGGGTCCTGTGGCCCGTCCACATTTTGTGCGTGTTGTGACGGCTCTACCGAAGACACGTTCGGGTAAAGTGTTGCGTCGTGCGATTGTGGCGATCAATGAGGGTCGTGATCCTGGTGATTTGCCGACGATTGAAGATGCCTCTGCTCTGGATAAGATCAAAGAGGCCTGTAAGAGCTAAATTTGTTTAGACAAGCTGCATGAAAGAAAACCCCCGTTGTCTATGGCAACGGGGGTTTTTTATGGCCGTTAAGCTTGCGGGTCCAGGGGCCGCGGCCTCTGGCGGGTCGAGGGCAGCGCCCCGTGGGTCCAGGGCAAAGCCTTGGTCGAGGGTCATGGTCACAAACCATCCTTTATAGCCCCCCCTCCACGATACGCTGTTTTTAAGCCGAGCATCCCTCACATGTCAGGGCGATCGTGAGGATATTCCACGCTGATCTTGCCGGGGTACTGATGCGCGGCTTTGGTAGAGATGTTGAGCCCCCTTGGGCGAAACGGTCGGTTGGCCCCTCAATAAGCTACCCGTAACACCCAGACTTGCGGGTCCAGGGGCCGCGGCCTCTGGCGGGTCGAGGGCAGCGCCCCGTGGGTCCAGGGCAAAGCCTTGGTCGAGGGTCATGGTCACATGCCATCCGTTATCGCCCACACAGGCATCCCCCCCCTCCACGATACGCTGTTTTTAAGCCGAGCATCCCTCACATGTCAGGGCGATCGAGGGGATATTCCACGCTGATCTTGCCGGGGTACTGATGCGCGGCTTTGGTAGAGATGTTGAGCCCCCTCGGACAAAACGGTCGGTTGGCCCCTCAATAAGCTACCCGTCACGCCCAGACTTGCAGGTTCAGAGGCCATGGTTAAACAGCCAGATCCCAACGATACATGTTTACCCGTAAGCACGGCACTCCCTGGCGATCGTACAAGAAGAACCCTCTTAACGGCTTATGACCTTTGCTGGATCAGCGGTCATGCCCCCTGCAGATTCATTGTTGGTTTGAATCCGACAAAGCGGTTCAGCCACGCACAGCTTATCTCCGGTATGGCCTAGATAACCCGATCAACCAAGATTGATCTTTTTCATAGACCCAAAAAGCGTGTTTACAGTTAGCAATCATGAGAAGCACTCTACCGAACAGACCGAACATGACCCCATAAATGCACCATAGAAAGGCCCACGGTATTCAGCCTAGGTGTATCGACTTTTAGTTGAACCCAGTACACTACAATAAGGGTGGCCTACTTTATCCGTCGATATATTCACTTTTGTTCTGAGTTGGGGTGTCTCATGCAACAGCTATATCCAGATCTCTGGCAAACCCAGGTTGAAAATCCGTTTTCTGATCTCAACACCCACGCTTATTTATTACAGCGCCCCCAGGGTAATCTGCTTATTTATAACAGCTCACATCCCCAGGAGCTGGACCATATGGAGCAGTTAGGCGGATTTACCCATCAACTGCTCAGTCACCGCCATGAGTATGGTGAAAACATAGCCGAACTACGGACGCGGTTTAGATCAAAACTCTGTTGTGATGCATGGGAAGCAGAGGCGATGGAAGCACAGAGCACGATCGACATCACCTTTGGCCCTGACGATGGCATAATTGAAGATCTATATATTGTTCGCACCCCTGGGCATACCCGTGGTGGGCTGTGTTATCTCTATGATTCACCACATGGCAAACGCTATTTATTTACAGGTGACAGCTTTTATTTGAACCATGGAGAGTGGTCGACCATTGTGATTGAAAAAGATGGCGGCAACGCCAAAGTTCTTGCCGAAAGTCTAGAGAAACTGCAAAACTTTGTACCGGATGTCGTCTTTAGCAGCGCATCGGTAGGGGATGAAAGTTATGCCACGACCAAGACACCAGCGTGGCAACAAGCCCTTACACGGCAAATTATGCGGTTGAACCGAAGTTGATGCTTTGCGGGTAACCTTGCATTTAAACCACAGGCTACAAAGCCATTTTCCGCATACGCTTTCTCGCTCTGGCATACGACCTTTTATGCGAAAGCATGTGAAACATGGGTATAGATGGGCAGTATCCAAACATACCCGTGGGGTGAAGTAGAACGTGTCGCAGGATCCTATTGTGGTTCAGGCTTGGTGAATGCCCCCCTTCTCCACAGGGTCATCCTATGCCCCCATCGCATTCCCCCCCTCCATAAGATCTTATCTTCAAACCAACCCCTTTTAGAACATGATGCCCCTATTTTGTGAGAAGCCATGAAGGGTGAGGTATAGCCTACAAGGCCATGGTCTGTGTTTGAACATATCATCATGCCCCCCTTATTCTTTAGAACGGCGATGGCATAATAAACAAAACACCTCATATCGACCACGCCCATGAACATCATAATAATACAGTGGCTTGAACCCTTTTTTTAACCCAACCCCTTGCAACGTTTGCCAACCATGCTTACATAGTTGGCAGCTTTTCTTCTGAACCAACCTTATGGCGAAGGAAAAGCGGGATTTGGACGTTTAAAAACTCAAACCATTATTGATATCTGGAATTATGGGAGGGATTGGATGATCGAAGTCTCCAACCTAAACCGCGTCTACGGTAGCTTTCAGGCCGTTGAGGATTGCAGCTTTGCCATTAACCGTGGTGAGGTCGTCGGGCTGTTGGGCCATAACGGTGCGGGTAAAACCACCATTATGAAAATGCTCACCGGCTTTCTGGAGCCTACCTCCGGTACCATTCATATTGATGGTCTGGCGTTAGGCCGCGAGACCACCTCTATTCAAGGGCGTATTGGCTATCTACCAGAAAACTGCCCCGTATGGCCTGAGATGACGGTCATGGCGTATCTGGAGTACCACGCCGATCTGCGGGGTCTTTCTGAACTTGAAAAACCCCGTGCCATCGCCCGTGCCATTCGCCGCACGGCGCTTAAAGAGAAAGCACTCGACACCATATCCACCCTCTCTCGCGGCTATCGTCAGCGGGTCGGTGTGGCACAGGCGATTTTACACAACCCTGATATTATTATTTTGGATGAACCCACCAATGGGCTGGATCCCACCCAGATCCGCCAAATGCGCGATCTCATTCGTGAATTAGCCCAGGATGCAACGGTGATCCTCTCAACCCATATCCTGCAAGAAGTACAAGCTGTCTGTGAACGGGTGTTGATTCTCAACCAAGGTAAATTGGCGGTGGATGCTACCTTGGATGAACTACAACAAGGGGGCAAGCTACGCCTGACCACCACTGAAGATGCCCAAGCCGCACTGGTTAAAGTACCCCATATTCGAAAAATAGAAATTCTCCCTGCCAGCACCAATCAGCACCACTATGCCATAACCACAACTGCAGATAATGCACCCAACATTGCCCAAGCCGTGGTTGAGGCAAACTTGGGCCTGCATAGTCTGTACTTTGAAAAACAGGATCTGGAGAGCTTGTTTGCACAGGTAAGCCAACTGAACCAAACAGCTTTGCAGGAGAGCAGCCATGGATAAAATTCGTCTTATCGCCCAAAAGGAGTTTCAGAGCTTTTTTGCTTCTCCTGCAGCTTTTCTATTTTTGGGGGCTTTTCTGGCAGCCACACTGTTCATTGTTTTTTGGGTAGAGACCTTCTTTGCCCGTAACATTGCCGATCTACGCCCACTGTTTCAGTGGATGCCCCTATTGTTGATTTTTTTGGTGGCCGCTTTAACCATGCGTAGTTGGTCTGAAGAACGGCGGAGCGGCACCCTAGAGACCCTGCTTACCAGCCCAGTTAACCCTTTAGATCTTATCCTGGGTAAGTTCCTGGCCGGTGTCGCGCTGGTGATGGTTGGTCTGGCCTTGACGCTACCCTTTACCTTAACCGTTGCACTATTGGGCCCTTTGGATTGGGGGCCGGTTATGGGCGGCTATATCGCCACCCTATTTTTAGCCGCAGCCTATGTCAGCATTGGGCTGTTTACCAGTGCCCGTACCGATAACCCCATTGTGGCGTTGATCCTGACATCCGCCATTTGTGGTCTGTTCTATCTCATCGGCAGCCCTACCCTAACCAACCTGTTTGGTCATGAAGTGAGCGCATTTTTGGCGCAACTGGGTACCGGTTCCCGGTTTGAATCCATTACGCGGGGTGTGTTGGATCTGCGAGACCTCTACTACTACCTCTCAGTCGTTGGGGTT
Source organism: Magnetococcus sp. PR-3 (assembly GCF_036689865.1). Lineage (NCBI taxonomy): Bacteria > Pseudomonadati > Pseudomonadota > Magnetococcia > Magnetococcales > Magnetococcaceae > Magnetococcus > Magnetococcus organivorans. Next base: position 67,832 of record NZ_JBAHUQ010000005.1, on the reverse strand, counting down.
TTTCTAGCACTTAACCTGTTAACCCTGGAACGACTAAAGTGGGCCGGCAACCCCCCCACACAACGGCATAAGCGCTGGGCCATACTCACCACCCTTTTGGTGGCCAACTTTGTTGCCGGCAATCTGTGGCTGGGATCTATTGGTTGGATGCGGGCTGATATGACCGCTGGCCAACGACACTCCCTTTCTGAAGCCACCGAACAACAGCTCAACCAGCTGCAGGAACCGTTACAGATTCGTGGCTACTTCAGCGCCAAGACCCACCCCCTGCTGGCACCGTTGGTGCCTCAGATTCGTGATCTGCTCGAAGAGTATGCCCAGATCAGCCATGGCCGTGTACAGGTAGAGTTTATCGATCCACAACGCAGCCCGTCGTTGGAGGAAGAAGCAACCAGCCGCTATGGCATTCGTCCTGTTCCGTTCCAGATGGCCAGCCGCCATCAGGCCTCTGTGGTCAACGCCTATTTTGATCTGGTCATTGCTTATGGTGACCAACATCACAAACTGGGTTATGCCGATCTTATTGAGGTTAAAGCTAAAAGCAGCCGTGAACTGGATGTTATTCTTAAAAACCCTGAATACGCCATTACCCAATCCATCCGTAAAGTGATGCATGCCTATCAATCCGGTGGTAATGCATTTGAGAGCCTCACCCAGCCTGTTACGTTTACCGGTTATCTTTCGCAGCCCCTGCCTAAAGGGCTTGATCAAGTCGAAGCACACCTGAAAGCCACATTGGCTGAGTTGAAAGTTCAAGGCAAAAATAAATTCTCCGTGCAGTTTAAGGATCCCAGCACCAACCCAACGTTGACCAAACAGTTGGTGGAAAGCTACGGCTTTAAACCCCAGATCGCCAGTTTACTGGACCCCACCCCATTTTGGTTTTACATGGTGTTGGAAAGTGGGGAAGAGGGCATTCCCATTCCCCTGCCGGAAGATATCTCTCAACAGGGTCTTAAGCGCACCATCGAAGCCGCCTTGCAACGTATGGCCCCTGGCTTTATGAAACATGTCACCCTGACCACGGCAACCCCTGCAACCCCAGGTATGAGGGGTATGCAGCCACCCCGGGGTAAAAGCTACAGCCTGCTGCAAGAGACCTTGGGTGAGTCTTTAAAAATAACCAGCAGCACGTTGGATAAAGGTCAGGTTCCTGCTCAAACCGATCTACTTATGGTCATGGGCCCAGATAAGCTGGATGAAAAACAGCTCTTTGCCATGGATCAGTTTCTTATGCAGGGCGGCACGGTGATCTTAGCGACCTCCCCCTATGATGTTGATCTAGGGGGATCATTAAGTGTGGCCAATAAACACGATGCGGGACTGACAGCATGGCTGGCGCACCACGGCATCTCTATGGAAGAGAAGATGGTGCTTGATCACCAAAAAGCCTCACTACCGGTTCCGGTCACCCGGTATATTGGCCCGCTGGCGGTGGAGGAGATTCAGCAGTTCCCCTACCCTCACTTCCCAGACTTACGGGGAGAAAGCCTGAACCCAGATGCGCCCATTACCGCTGGCTTAGGACAGTTAACCATCAACTGGGCCTCACCCATTGTGGTGGATAAGGCCAAAAATAAGGCGCGCCGTATCACCCCTTTGCTACACAGCTCGGATGAGAGCTGGACATCGGACGCCCTAAATATTCTACCTAACTATCAGACCTATCCTGATTACGGTTTTCCCAAACCTCCATCCCAAAAACCGCACCTGCTGGCGATGGCGGTTGAGGGACGCTTTGACTCCTTCTTCACCGGTAAGGATTCACCGCTTCTTAAAGGGGATACCCCCGCAGAGAGAGACAAGCATAAGCCCAAAGAGGCCGATGAAAAACCCCGTTTTGGGGGCATTATTGAGCGTTCAGCCCCTGAAGCGCGGTTAATTCTCATCGCCTCCAACGGTTTTGCCTCAGATGGTGTGCTATCCCTTGCCTCACAAGGGGCTGGCACCCTCTACAACAAACCTCTGGAGCTTCTACAAAACAGTATTGATTGGTCGTTGCAAGATGCCGCTTTGATGAAAATTCGTGGTCGTGTGCAGTTTGCCCGCACCCTACTCCCCATGAGCGATGGCAGCCGAGCCGTGATTGAATATGTGAACTATGCCCTGGTGCTGTTGGGATTGTTGGCCATTTGGCTGTGGCGTCGGCAGGTCCGGCTTAAGCAGTTGGCCCATCATCATGCCATTCTTGCGGAGGTATAAAGCATGACACGTCCTATCCGTTTACTCACCCTGGCCCTGGTGGCTCAACTGATTTTGGCTTTGGTGTTATGGGGCAACGGTCCTGACCTTAAAGCGGTTACCCCCAATGCGCCTCTGTTCATGCTCCAAGATGCTCAGATTGATGAAATCTTCATTGAAGGGGAAGAGAACCAGCAGGTCATCTTAAAACAACAAGATGGTCTCTGGGTGCTACCCAACCATCACCTCTATCCCGCTCAAGCCAGTGAGGTCACCGCACTACTTAATCAACTGAAAGGGCTCAACCACGGCACCCCTATGGCGACAACTACGGGGGCTCAAGCACGCTTTAAGGTATCCGATACCGCCTATAATCGACGGATTACCCTTAAGCAGAATCAAACAGAGCTGGCTAAACTCTATTTAGGAAACAGTCAAGGCACCCGTCGCAGTACCGCTAGGTTAGAGGGGGAACAGAACATTTACAGTGTCACCATAGCCCTTCATCAGGTGCCACAAACAGCCAAAGCGTGGGAAGACAAAACACTGTTGCAAATCCCCGCCCCTGAGATCACCCAAATTAAGACCCACGGTTTAACCATCACCCGCAACCCGGTCGATGAGCAAACCCAAGCACCCCAACCCCGTTGGCAGGTAGAAGGCATGAAGGCGGGTGAGCAGGTTAACTTTGCAGCCCTAGAGAGCTTGACCAACAAATTGGCCAATCTACGTATTGAAGAGGTGTTAGGTCTGCAGGCCAAACCTGAATATGGGCTGGAAAAACCGGTCTGGCAGGCAACGGTGACCCCCAAAGGCAAAGCACCGGTAACCTATCAATTGGGCTATCATGCAGCCACCAAGCGCTACACCCTTAAGCGCACGGACCGGCCTGAGTATTTTCAGCTTCCGCTCTATGTGGCCGAAGGGCTTAAAGAGAGTGCCCAATACCAAGCCTTAATCGCACAACCATAAACAGAACCCACGCCCCCCTGGTTGGCACGCTAAGGGGGGGCGTGATTATACACCCTTCCTCTCTTCGCTAGCCCCACATGGTATCCTTCACCAACAAGCCGTGGGGAACAGCGTTAATCCCCTGAGCTAACGCGCGCACGACCGAACAGAGAGACCAGTAACCACCCCCCCTGGTCCAAACAGATCGGCTGATACAAGGGTGATGACGGGGCGGATACCAACCCTACGGCATCCGCCCAACTGGGTGCATTTCGTCCGGCAACCCACCACCTGCTATGGGGCAAAGCTTGCCGAAAAGCTGCGGTCTCCCCCCCGACATAACGGGTAGAGCACCTCTATCAGAGTGTGATTTTCTCTCATGCCTTCAGCTATTTATTCATTATATAAAGTGGTTTTTTCTAACGACCAATTCTCTGGTTTCAAATTTGCATTGTTTGGGTCTGGATCAGATATTTTTCCCATGGATCGGGTGTTTCATGTTGATACTGCTCACCAATGATGATGGCATTGCCTCCCCTGGCCTGAAGGCGATCAAAGAGGCGCTCTCCGAACGCCACGATGTGGTCACCCTGGCCCCTGTGCAGGATATGAGTGGCACAGCCCACGCCATCTCTCGGGGAGAAGATATTAAGCTGACCCGTGTGGCTGAAAATGAAGTTGCCATCAGTGGAACACCCACCGATTGTGTCATGGCTGCCCTACGGCATGTGTTACGTCGGCCACCAGACCTGCTGGTCTCTGGCATTAATATGGGCTCCAATTTGGCGGAAGATCTAAGCTACTCAGCCACAGCAGGTGCAGCTTGGGAAGGGGCGCTTTCAGGTATTCCTTCTATTGCGGTCTCCCTATGTGGAGAGGGCGATACCTGGCATTTTGAAAGTGCCATCAAAGTTACACAAATTCTCATACGCCAATGGCTGGAAAACCCCCTGCCACCGGGTACCTTCTTAAATGTGAACGTACCCAACGTGCCGGAGTATGAATTAAAAAATCCTAAGCCTACCCGGCAAGGTATGCGTTTTCGCTGGCCCCCTCCCCCTGTAACGAAGGCGGGAAATCCGGCCTTTTGGGACCCCACCATCCCCATACCCAGGGAAGATGAGGCCGACTTGCCCACCGATGAGGAGACCCTGAAACAGGGGCACCCATCGGTAACCGCATTACAATGTATGTTCCGCCATCCTCACGCCACGGAAAGATTGAAGGCATGGTCGCTGTTTCGTTAAAAATGCCCACAACGCCTCCACCACCAGCCAGTGGGGACCGGGCCCGTACACGCATGCTCAACGCACTCCAGGAACGGGGCATTACCGATCCACGGGTACTGGAAGTGATGGGCTCTATTCCACGACACGATTTTGTGGATGAAGCCCTATCTGGCCATGCCTATGGAGATGCCACTCTACCGATTGGAGAAGGTCAAACCCTCTCCCAACCCTATACGGTGGCCCGGATGAGTCAGGCCCTGGGGTTAGGGTATGGTATGCATGTTTTGGAGATCGGTACCGGTTCTGGTTATCAAACGGCTGTGCTCTCGGCCATGTGCCGTCGGGTCTATACCGTTGAGCGTATTCCCACTTTGGCGCAGACAGCTCGTATGCGTTTGGAGAACATGGGCATAAGCAATGTACGTTACCGGGTTGGAGATGGCACCTTGGGCTGGCCGGAACCACGTCCTTTTGAACGGATTATTGTGACAGCCGGTGCGCCTGCTGTACCAGAACGGTTGATGCGCCAACTGGAAATTGGTGGCCAAATGATTATCCCCGAAGGGGGCAAGGCTAACCAACAGATGATCCGTATCCACCGTACCGGTCAGGAGAGCTGGCACCGAGAGGTGCTGGAGGCATGCCGTTTTGTACCGCTGGTCGGCCAGCAGGGGTGGGAATAATGGCTGTTATGCGTGGATTATATGATTGGACCATGCATTGGGCGATGCACCCCAAAGCGATGCCTGCTCTATTTATCGTTGCGATTGCTGAGTCCTCTTTTTTCCCTATTCCGCCCGATCTGCTGCTCATTGCCATGTCTTTGGCCGAGCCCATGCGCAGTTTTATCTATGCCGCACTATGCACCGTAGGTTCTGTAGTGGGTGGTGCATTGGGTTATCTCATTGGCTATCTGGCATGGGATTACATCGGCACACCCATTTTGAACTTTTATGGCAAAATGGATGCTTATACCGACTTGGCCGCGCTGTTTGATACCCATGGTGCCTGGATTGTGGCACTGGCAGGCTTTAGTCCCATTCCTTATAAACTGTTCACCATTACGGCCGGGGCGCTACACGCCGATTTTGCACTCTTTATGTTGATGTCCCTGCTCTCCCGTGGCGCACGTTTTTTCCTGGTTGCAGCCTTATTGCGATGGGGGGGTGACCGTTTGCGTCACCTGGTAGAACGTCACCTGGATCTTCTTACCATCGCCGTGGTGGTGGTGATTATTGGCATTGTGGTGGTCATGAAATGGATCGTATGACTTTACAATACCGGTTGGTTTGTTTACTGACACTTATGCTATTGAGTGGATGTGTTGGTATGGACCCCCTGATGGGCAAAGAACCAACGGCCCCCAATGTACGGGTGGCCCGTGGCCCTGCGCTGGGTTGGCAACCCCCAGCACCAACCCCACACACACCAAACAAAACACAACGCAACACACCCACCTACCGGGTTCAACCTGGCGATACCCTATGGTCGATCGCCATGGCCCATCATGTGGATATTTTTGATCTGGCCCGTTGGAACAATGTCGATGATCCCGATAAGGTGGTGGTGGGACAACCTCTTTATGTACGCTCCCCACACCTACCCCTGCCCCAAACGGGGCCAGATGTCATGGACGAAGGGAGCCAGAGTAAAGCGATTATTGTGGATCAAACACAGCCCACCCGTACTGTGCGGCTACCGCAACCTTCTGTAGTTGCCCAACCTGACCCCATGGGTTTGGGCCACAGTGGTGGGTTTATTAAACAAAAATCCTTTATTTTGCCCACCAGCCGTAAGGTGGATCAGGCGGTCATTTCATCGAAGGGTAAAAAGAACACCATCGCCCAGGTTGTTCCTGTCACCAACATGGGCAAGGCCGCACCACCGCCTAAAAGTCGTGGCATCCAAAAAAAGCGCTCTAAAACCAAACCACCCTCCAAACAACGACGGATCGTCGTGCGTGTGGATGGTAGTGAACACAAAAAAGGGATTATCTCCCGCCCCAAAAAGGTCACCACAGCCACCGCAAAAGCCAACCTGTCTAATATCAAAAAGGCACCGGCCCCACGGCGTTGGCGTTGGCCTGTTAAAGGTAAAGTGGTTGCCCGGTTTGGTAAACGGGGTGCCAAGGTTAATCCCGGCATAGATATCGCCGCGCAAAAAGGGACACCTGTGGTCGCACCCGCTTCTGGTGTGGTTGCCTATGTGGGTGGTCATGACAGTTTTGGAAATCTCATTATTGTAAACCACGGAGGGCGCTTTAAGACCCTTTATGCCCACAATGATGTGAACTTAGTGGAGCGTGGACAAAAAATTCGTGCGGGTCAAATGATTGCCCGGGTGGGTAACACCGGGGTACGTGTTCGATCACCCCGCCTACACTTTGAAATTCGCAAGCCCATCAAGCCACTGAATCCACTAAAGTATCTTTCTAAGTGATGACGGGTATAAAATCACGTGTTGTTGTAGAGTGTTAGTTCTGATCGTGCATAACTGATATTTATCCCCATCATCAAAACTCTACACTGGCTTTTTGTCGTCTAGATCCGCAAAATACCCCCTAGAAATCGAAATCATGTGCCACCTGTTTTTCCGGTTTGGGTCGCTGACTGATAAAGTTAGGCCTGTCAAACACGATGCAACAGGGGCTGGCTGTGCTGGATGGTTTACCAACCGCATGGCATTCCATAGGGAACTACTTTCTTGGTGCGCCCCACAGGGCAAACCATCGGTAGCTCGCTAGGTTCGCACCTGCCTACCCTCAGACAGAGCGTCAGGGATGGTTGGTGCGTATGTGGTCTGTGATGGTTGATTAAACAACCCACAACCATGGAATGAAACCCGAAGATGGGGTTATGTAATCCCTAGGGAAATGACAAGGTCATCCTTTTTCGATCATCAAGGATGACCGAAGCCCTTTTCGTGCCATGATTTGGCGTGTACGCACATATGATCGCTACGTAGAAAGGTTTCCACCCATGTCCAGCACCATGACGTATGAAGAACGCGTCGCAGCCGTTACCAAACAGTTGGCCGAACGGGGCATCAGCAACCCCAGCGCTGTCAACCTAGATCTACCCACCCCTAAGCTATATGAGAACATCATTGCCCGTGGCGAAGGCCAACTGGCCCATGGTGGCTCAGTGGTGGTAGAGACCGGCGTCTATACCGGTCGTTCGGCCAAAGACAAGTTTATCGTCGAAGAGTCCACCAGTCAGGCTGATGTGGACTGGGGCGCGGTAAACCGTCCTGTCTCCGAAGAGAACTATAACAAGGTGCGTGGCCGCCTAATGGCCTTCCTGCAAGACAAAGAACTGTTTGTGCAGGATGTCCGCGTCGGTGCCGATCCTCAGTTCCAACGCCGTGTGCGTGTGGTGAACATTAAAGCGTGGCAAAATCTGTTCGCCCGCAACCTGTTCATTACGCCTGAAACGGTTGATGCCGAAGTGGTTCCTCCTGACTTCACCGTCATCGCCTGCCCTGACTTTAAAGCAGATCCTGAATTGGACGGCACCCGCTCTGAAGCCTTTATCTACATGAACATCGCCCAGCGCGAGATCATTGTAGGTGGAACGGCCTATGCGGGTGAGATGAAGAAATCCATCTTCTCCATCATGAACTACCTGCTGCCTAAGCAGGGTGTGTTCCCCATGCACTGCAGTGCCAACATTGGTTCTGAAGATGATGTTGCCATCTTCTTCGGTCTCTCTGGCACAGGTAAGACCACCCTCTCAACCGATCCTAAGCGCCGTATGATTGGTGACGATGAGCACGGTTGGTCTGACAAGGGTGTCTTCAACTTTGAGGGTGGCTGCTACGCCAAGACCATCCGTCTAAGTGCTGAAGCTGAGCCTGTCATCTACAACTGCACCCAAACTTTCGGCACTGTGCTGGAAAATGTGGTGATGGATGAAGAGGCACGCACCCTGGACTTGGATGATGACGCCAAGACCGAGAATACCCGTGCAGCTTACCCCCTGACCTCAGTCGGCAACATCAAGCCTGACGGTATGGGTGGTAATCCTGACCATGTTATTCTGCTTACCGCCGATGCTTTTGGTGTGTTGCCGCCGGTCTCCCGTCTGACCCCTGAACAGGCTATGTACCACTTCATCTCAGGTTATACCGCCAAACTGGCCGGTACTGAGCGTGGTGTTAAAGAGCCTCAGGCTACCTTCTCGGCCTGCTTCGGTGGCCCCTTCATGGTGCACCACCCCACGGTTTATGCCGAGATGCTGGGTAAGCGACTGAGTGAGACAGGGGCTAAGTGCTGGTTGGTTAACACCGGTTGGACCGCAGGTCCTTATGGTGAAGGTCACCGTATGCCGATTAAAGAGACCCGCGCCATCATTGACCGCATTCTGGCCAATGACCTGAACGGTGTGGAGACCAATGAAGATCCTGTCTTTGGTCTGGCTGTCCCTGCTACCATTGAAGGTGTGGAGACCATTCGCCTAACACCACGTGCAACGTGGAAAGATGCGGATGCTTTTGACGCCAAAGCTAAAGATCTGGCCCGCCAGTTCAATGAGAACTTTGCCAACTTTGCTGATCGCGTCTCTGATGCCATCAAAGGAGCTGGACCTAAGGTTTAAGTGATTTAAATCACCCAAACCTGGTATATAAAAAGCCCACCATGGTAACCATGGTGGGCTTTTTTGTGACCTGTTGTGGCCTTGAGCTTACCTTGATGGGGCAACGAAGTGGCATCGTCCCCCTCACCTTGTCTGGCCAATCCATGAAGCCGCATGTTGCGATGCGAAGGGTGTATGGGTAAGGCCTTGTTTTCCACCAACCGATCTTCAGCGAACCGTTGCGGTATCGCTCCAGCGTGCTCACACACAATCAGAGGCACCCAAGCGCACTGCCCCTGTCTTATAGAGATGTTCCATCAAAAGCCTACCTCATAAACGAGGGTAGCGATCCATTAGCGCATGGCATAGAGGTTAAACTCTGCACGATTAACCTGACCCTTGGCCTGTTTTTGAACCTCCCGCACCAGTTCCAAATAGGTATGAAAGTCCAGGGCATTCAGCTGTCCGGCGGGTTGGTCAAAAATGGGACGATCAATCCATAGCTTGGGGAAACTGGCAATCAAGTGATGTAACCCCTCTTCCAGGGCCGGATCGCTCTGTTGAAGCATGGTAGGCCACACCTCCAACACCATCCCTTTAATACCCTGCAGGTAGTGATCAGGAAAACCAGCCAAGACCGAAGGTTCCATGCCTTGGGTATCACATTTTAAAAACCGATTCTGTCCCTGCTGTTGGGGTGATAACTTGGGAAGGAGATCATCAAAGCGTTGAATTTCAATCTCCACTTGGTGGCTATCATGGCCCCGCATGGCATCCGCAAAAACCGAGTTATTGCCGGTGTTGGTCACATCACAGAAGAAGGTACTGTTTTGACTTTGATGGCCCAAGCCAATGGGGAACAGGGTTGTACACTCTTGCAAACCATTGTTTAACATGTTGTCTTGCAAACAGCGGCGAACCAGCGGTTGTGGCTCAAACAGTAAAGCGTGTTCCAGCGTAGAGTTGGCTGTTTGAGGAAAAAAGGGCTGTGCTTTAAAGGCTTGCAGGGTGAACATACCCACATTGGCCCCCACATCCAGCAGCGTATAAGCGCCCGGATGTGCCGCCATGGTTTGAAATAAAAAATCGACCTCCATAAACTCCCACACACCCAGCACCCCAAACAGGGGAAATATAACCTGATCATTGGCCGGAAAGGTCACTTCAAGCTCTGGCCGCTGGGCTTCAGGGATCGAAGCTTCCCCCAAGGCACGCCGTACCACAACCCGCTCCACATTCTGAATTTTCATCAACAGCGAGGTCAGCGGTGCACGTGAGTCATATTTCTCACACAGTTCACGAATGAGTTTTTGCTTCTGTTCGGGTGTTAACGTGATATCCATGGTGACCTGTGTCAGATAGATGTGAAGGGATCCGTTATCTACGATGATAACACCGCATCCAACGCCCCTGAAAAAGCTTGGATAAAATGTTCAATTAAATGATTATTTCGTACGGCGAGATAGCTGGCTTCAGAACGCAATTTTAAATCGGCTTCACTCTGTTGCAGTGCATGGTGAAGGGTCGCTTCAATCTGCGCAATCTCTACCCCAGGCAGGGTAAAGCCAAAGGGTTCCACATTCACACTGGCCTCTTGGGTCACTATGGGAATCAGCCCCCCAACCATGGCATCCAAGCAGCTGGTACCACCCGCCTCTGAAGCTGATGGAAAGAACACAAAGCCACACTGGGCAAGCTGCTGTTTAAAAGCATCGGTAGAAAGATCTAAAAATCCATGAAAGTGAATATTAGGGGCCTGTTCCAAGGCCTCACCATAAATGGCTTTAAAAGTGGGGTCGATGGGTGGCGTACACACATGTAAAGACCATTGGGGATTACGTAAAAAGGTCTCAATGGCCAGATCGAGACCTTTTAAAATCATACCGGCGCCACCAATAAAGAGAAAATGATCTTTTGCCTGGTGCCAATCCCTGGAGAGATCAGGCTCACGAAAAAAGGCATAAGAGTGTGTTTGAGTTCTATAAATAGGCACATCACAGAGTGCCCGGTAGGTATCCATGGTCCACTGATTACCGGTACAAAAAATGGCATCACTGTGCAGGATAGAGGCGTAGTCTGGAAACGGTTTTAACCGGTGGGGAGGATAGGCAACCCCCTGACGTCGCCGTAACTGCCGCAGGCGTTCCATCTCAGAACCATTCCGTTGAAAGGTGGTCGTCTCCGTGGCAAAGTAAATACGCTTACCGGCAAAGGGCTTATTAAAACTCTTTTCAAAGGGGTAGCCAAACCCTACGATCAGGTCATACCCATTAATATCGGGTGCTTTGACCGCCAAATAGTGGATAACATCTACATTGTATCCCTTTAGAGATAAAATCCGCGCCATGGTGGTGCAGGTCTCTAAGCTGGGATGGCAAGGTGGGATATTTTTATTGGCGAAGGGCATGGTAATGTAGACCAATGCAACCTTCTTATCATATTGGGTACCAAATATATTTGAGAGTGCAACTGGCTCACGTAGAGGGGGGGCCATTGAGGCAACTCCAGGCAGGGTGTCTGTCATATTTTCTGCCCGTAACATAGCACGCCACCCCTTGGAAACCAAGTTGGAAGGAGTACCCATGGATATCCCTGACAAGGCGTATCAAAGCCTTTTAAACAGCGGAAAACAGCTCCAACAACACGGTAACCATGCAGCGGCGATTGAAGCCCTGAAACAGGCCATTACCCAACAGCCACAGCAAGCAGATGCATGGTATCAGCTGGCGCAACTGCTTTTAACCGTAGGACAACTCCCCAAAGCAGAGAGCCTTTTTCTGGAAGCGGAAAAAAGAGCGCCGGGGCGTATCGATATCTTGAACGCACTGGGGGCTCTCTATCAACGACAGGGCAAGCTGCAACAAGCTGCACAGATGTTTCAGCAAGGTTTAGAACACCGACCGAACAACCCCTTTCTCTTATTCAATCTAGGGGTATCCCTCGCGGGCTTGGGCCAAGAGGCAGAGGCCCTAACCTACTATCAAAAAGCGGTTGCCTTGCACCCGGAAGAGGCAGGGTTTCATCTCAACCTCGCCAACCTTCTCAACCGACAAGGGGCGTGGGTAGATGCCCTGGAACATTTTCAACAGGCTCACACCCTGCAGCCCCACACCCTGCAAGGGGCCATTGGCATGGCCAATGCCTTAAAGAGTCTGGGTCAGAGCCGTGAGGCACTGGCCTTGATCGAACCCTTAACCGCACAAAACCCCAACCACCTACCCATACTTACCCTATGTGGCCAGCTTTTGCGGGAGCATAACCGCCGTACCGATGCACGGGCTATGTTTCAACGGGCCATTGCTCTGGATCCCAACTATTTTACCGCCCTTTATGGCTACGCCACCACGTTGCTGGATCTCGGTAAAATACCATTGGCCATTGAGCACCTTAAACGGGCCATTACCATTCAACCCCAAAATCGGGGGTTATGTAGTGATCTGGCTTTTGCCCTGCACTACTTACCGGTGGAACCCAGTCAGCTCTACGCCATACACCGTCATTATCATCAACAGGTTGAGGTGCCGCTACAAGCCCACCAACCGGTTCACCCCCCCTGCCAAGACCCCGATAAACCACTACGTATTGGTTTGGTCTCCAGTGATTTACGCGCACATCCTGTGAGCTTTTTTTTAGAAGCCCCCATGGAACATCATGATCGAACACAGTTTGCTTTTTATCTCTACAGCAACAGTCCCACCATGGACAAAGTCAGCCAACGACTCCAGGCCTGGAGCGAGGGTTGGTGTAATATCCACACCTTGAACGATGCACAAGCTGCCGAACAGATTCAACAGGATGGTATTGATATTCTCATTGATCTTAATGGACATACCGGCGGGAACCGCCTGCCCCTATTTGCCCTAAAACCTGCCCCTGTCCAGATAAGCTGGCTTGGCTATGCCGATACCACGGGCCTAGATGCCGTGGATTACCGTTTGACAGACTTGATCAGTGACCCAGAAGGTGAAGGCCGCTATATGTCGGAAAAACCGATTCATATGGAAAAAGGTTTTCACTGTTACCGTCCACTCTCTACCGCGCCAGCGGTCAACCCCCAACCTCGATCCACGGGCCAAGGCATACGCTTGGGCAGCTTTAATACCTTGGCGAAAATGGGCGATGAGATACTCAAGCTCTGGGCAGAGATCCTTAAACACCTACCCGATGCCACCCTAACCTTAAAAAATGGGGGGTTTGGTATTGCGGATGTGGTCACCGATTATCGTCACCGTTTTACCCAGTTGGGTGTGGATCCTAACCGGATTACCTTCCTCGGCATAACAGAGAGCTTTGAAGAGCACTTAGAGCTTTATAATCAGCTGGATATTGCCCTGGATACCTACCCGTACCACGGCACCACCACAACCTGTGAAGCCCTGTGGATGGGGGTTCCGGTAGTGACCATGCAGGGTAACCATCATGTCAACCGGGTGGGAGGTTCTCTGCTCCATCAGGTCGGGCTTTCTGAACTGGTGACCCACCGTCCAGAAGACTACCTATCTTGCGTCGTTGCCCTGGCTCAACCGGATGCACCACTCAAGACCCTGCGTCAGACGATCCGTCAAAAGATCGAAAACTCCCCACTCAGGGATGAGCAGGGCTTTACCCGTCAATTGGAACGCACGTTACGTCAAATATGGATGGTAGCCTGTTTAAAAAATCAAACATAAGGGTCTCGCCTTTTCCTAAAGAAGCTTTGACCCAGATCGATTATGAGACCAGCTTACACTTGAGTTATTATGTCCGTGGCATAGAAATTTTTTTATGGAATATCTTAGGGTTAAATATTTTAATGACATATGATCTAATCATACTGCACCCCACCGGGTCAGCTAAGATTGCGATGGATACCACATGAGTGCCCGGTAGACGCAACCGTGTATTCACTTTGTATATGAAGGGACCAGCATGGCCGAACGTAAACGGGTATTGCACTTAATTGCTATTCTAGTGCTAACCACCCTGCTGGTTGGCAGTGTGGCCATTGGTACGCTCTACCTTTCGGCCTTTGAACAACAACGGGATCGTTTACACCTGGTTGCCCAAAGCCAAGCACGTTTAATTGAGTCTATGGCGCATTTTGATCGCACCCACCATAAACACCCTTTTGAAAGCACCTTTGCACAAATTAAAAAAGCCTTTAAGCAGTTCCCCAAACTGGGTAACACTGCTGAGTTCACCGTGGGCAAAAAGCAAGCCGGTCAGGTTATTCTTCTGCTCCGCCATCGCCATGAGGAGATGAGCGAACCTCAGCAACTTTCACTGGAAGCTGGACCTGCGGAGCCCATGCGTCGTGCTGTACAAGGTCGGTCAGGCACGGTGGTCGGACCAGATTATAAAGGCGTACAGGTTTTGGCTGCCTATGAGCCCATTGCCATTCTCAACTTGGGTATTGTCGCTAAGATTGATATTCAAGAGTTACGGGCCCCGTATATTCATGGGGCCATGGTGGCTGGCTTAGTGGCTATTGTTGCTATTCTCACCGGTAGTTGGCTTTTTTACCATATAACCAACCCCCTGTTCGAGACACTGGATAAGCAGAAACGCCGGCAGGCCCAACAGCGGCACTTTGATCATGCCATAGTATCTTCTGGGCACCTGTTGTATGACTGGGATACCACCAATAATAGCATTCAATATACGGGATCTTCTGAAGATATCTTAGGCTACCGTATTGAGGAGCTCGGTTCTCAGCCGTCTGTTTGGCGGAACTTAATCCACCCGGATGATCTGGCCATTTTTGACTACCAGTCCAACCCCCAAGAACTGGCCACCACCGCCACCAGATGTTACAGAATGCGCCGTAAAGATGGACGCATCATTTGGGTGGAAGATAGCGGTGCCTACCCTTTACAGGCAACAGAATCAACCTCTCACCTAGCAGGCATGATCAAGGATGTCACCTTACGTCTTGAGCATGAACAGACGTTAATGGAGGCCCAACACAGAGCACAAAGCTATTTGGATACCACCCAAACCATGATGGTCGCACTCAATAGCCAAGGTCATATTTCCATGATCAATCAGGCGGGCTGCCACATGCTTGGGTATGAAGCTTCAGAACTGTTAGGCAAAAACTGGTTTGAGGTCTGCCTTCCCCAGCCCGAAGGTCAACAGCAGGTTTTTCCTGTTTTTAAACAGCTCCTGACCGATCAAACACAAACATGCCTCTATCATGAGAACCATGTCATTTGCCAAAACCAAAGCCAACGCTTAATCGCTTGGCGCAACACCCCTTTACGTGACCATAAGGGAAAAATCATTGGCACATTGAGCTCCGGGGAAGATATCACCCAACGCAAACGCCATGAAGAGCAGTTAACCGCCAGTGAACAACGCCTCTCTATGGCCATTCGTGCAGGATCCATGGGAATCTGGGCGTGGGATCTTAGCCAAAATGAGATCACATGGGATGACCGAATGTTTGAGATTTATGCCCTGCCCAAACAGTCCACCATCTCTTATGAGAGATGGGAAAAGTGTGTGGTATCCTCAGACCTACCCAGGGTTAAGGCTGTCATTCAACAGGCCATGGATACCCATAACGAAGTTCAATGTCACTTTCGTATCCAGCGACAGGATGGCCAAATTCGGCATATCTTTTCCGCTTGGGGTGTCATGCTCAGCCCCCAAGGCAAACCCATGCGTATGGCGGGCCTGAATATGGATGTTACGGAACAGAAGCAGGCACAGAGCCACCAATACCTTAGTCAACTGATCTTTGAGCATGCCCAGGTTGCTATTCTGGTTACCGATATAAAGCACCAAGCTGTTGATATGAATGAAGCCTTTTGCCAACTTACTGGCTATACACACCAAGAGATACTGGCTCAGACCACACCCTATTTCTGGGTTTTAAATACACAACAAACCACCATTACCCAAGCACTTCAGACCCAGGGGCATTGGCAAGGCCCTGTTCAGCTGCATCATAAAGATGGCCTGACATCCCCATGCTCCATACGTATTTCATCCATTGGTGATATCCAAGAACAGACCATACGGTATGCCGTGATTCTATCGGCCATGCATGAATAGCATGCATCCATAAGGTATCATCCCTATTACACCTCATAGATCCGTCACCCATCTGTGCTTCTTCATTTCTTACAAAAAGTCACACTTATGCCCCAATATCCGTTAGGATAAAGAGACGTTATTCCCCCACCACACTCTCTGTTTGCCAAGACACCAACCCATTTGGGGGTGAGTATGCCTAGTAAGCAGCGCATTATCCTAATGGCCACATTGATGGCAATTGTCGCTCTGTTCATTGGCAGTTTAGCGGTAGGAACCCTATACCACACCGCGTTTGAAGAACAGCGCCAACGGCTGCAACTCACCGCCCAAAGCCAAGCCCGCCTCATGGAGTCTATTGCCCGGTTTGATCGTCATCAAACGACAGAGAGCCAAAAGGCCGCCTTTGATACCACCTTTGCTCAGATTAAAGAGGCCTTTCAACATTTTCCCAAACTGGGCCGTACCGCTGAATTTACCGTGGGACAGAAGCAGAAAAACCGTGTGGTATTGCTGTTACGTCACCGCCATGAAGTGATGGATCAACCCCAGCGCTGGCCCTTAGATCATGGACCGGCCGAGCCGATGCGACGTGCCGTACAAGGGCAATCCGGCACAGTGGTTGGCCCGGACTATCGTGGGGTAACTGTGTTGGCCGCATATGAACCTGTCGCGGTCCTTAATTTAGGTGTGGTGGCCAAAATTGATCTGCAAGAGATCCGAGCACCCTTTATTGAAACGGCAAGCGTGGTTGCCTTGCTGGGTTTAATCTCAGTTTTGGTAACCAGTTGGCTCTTTTACCGGATCAGCAACCCACTGTTAAAGGATCTAAAAGCTCAAGCGATTATTCAAGAGTGGCATGCCCGCTATGAGGCTGCCATCGATGCCTCTGGACACCTACTTTATGACTGGGATTCCGCCACCAACGCCGTGACCTATGCCGGTGCTTCTGAGCAAATACTCGGCTATACCATTGCGGAACTGGGCAGCCACTTAGATCAGTGGCGTCACCTGATCCACCCGGATGATCTGATTATTTTTGATCAGGAGATCAGCCGTATTAGTGAACATTACCAACCCGCACAACTCATATTCCGGGTTAAACGCAAGGATGGACGGTATGCGTGGGTGGAAGATAGTGGCCGCTTCCATATTGACCAAAACCATACCACCCAGCGCATGGTTGGCTTTATCAAAGATATCACCCAACGCATGCAAGATGAACAGGCCCTTAAACAGGCCCAGCAACGGGCCCAAAGCTATTTGGATACCGCACAAACCATGATGGTTGCCTTGGATCCTCAAGGTCACATCACCATGATCAATCAAGCAGGGTGTCGGATTATGGGTTATGACGAATCCGAACTGCTTGGTAAAAACTGGTTCAAAGTCTGCCTTCCCCAGCCTGAAGGGATGGATATTGTCTATCCCGTGTTTCATAAACTGATGACCGGTCAGACCCAAGCCAATAATTATATTGAAAACCGTATCCTCTGCCGGAATCAAAGCCAGCGGCTTTTTGCATGGCGTAACGCCTGCCTTCGGGATCTACAGGGACGCATTATCGGCACCCTAAGTTCGGGGGAAGATATCACCCAACGCAAACGCCATGAAGAGCAGTTGATCACCAGTCAACAGCGCCTAAGTATGGCAACCCAAGCCGCTTCTATGGGGGTTTGGGACTGGGATCTAAATACCGATGAGGTGGTGTGGGATGATCGAATGTTTGAGATCTATGCCCAACCCAAACAACGCACCGTAAGCTATGATTTTTGGGCCAAACAGGTACTACCCCAGGATTTACCCGTGGCAGAAGCCGTTCTACAGAAGGCCATTGATCATCAGACCAAAGAACAGGTCGAGTTCCGCATTACCCAGCCCAATGGTGAGATCCGCCATATATTTGCAGCTTGGGGCATGGTTTTAAGCCCCCAAGGTAAGGCCATAAGGATGGTCGGCCTTAACGTTGATGTCACCGAACGTAAACTGTCTGAAGCCCGCCTACATATGGCTCAGTTGATCTTTGATAGTGCTAAGGAAGCCATTGTGGTGACCGATACCCAGGGTATTATCCTGGATATTAACGATGCCTACTGCACCATCACCGGTTACCGCCGAGAAGAGGTGGTAGGACACAACCCCAACAAGCTGCAGTCAGGTCATCACGACCAAACCTATTATGAACAGATGTGGAAAACGCTTAAAGAAGAAGGTACATGGCACGGAGAGATCTGGGACCGACGTAAAAATGGTGATGTGTTCCCAAAATGGCTCTCCATCACCGCCATTCAGGACAGTCATGCACAGAGTACTAAATATGTGGGCATTTTCACCGATATCTCTGAGTTAAAAGCCACCGAGAAAAAGTTGGAGCAACTGGCCTTCTATGATCCTTTAACGCAGTTACCCAACCGAGCCTTTTTCCGCGAAAAACTGGAACAAGAGCTGGCGCACTGTGACCGGGAGAAAAAACAGCTGGCTTTGATGTTTGTCGATCTGGACCGCTTTAAGGATGTGAATGATACCTTAGGCCACAAATGTGGGGATGATCTGCTCGTTGAAGCGGCCAAACGCATCAACAACTGCCTGCGTCAAACCGATGCCGTCTGCCGACTGGGTGGGGATGAATTTACCATCATACTCACCAGCCTAACCAGTGATGAAGCCGCCGCCCATGTCGCCAACACAATTATTGAACACATGGCCAAGCCCTTTATCCTTATGGAGCAAGAGAGATTTATTGGGGCCAGTGTTGGTATTGCCATCCATCCGGTTGACGGTACCGATGTAGAAACCTTAACCCGGCATGCCGATACGGCGATGTACCATGCCAAATCACAAGGACGCGGTAACTATCAGTTTTTCCGCCGTCAAATGAACGAAAAAGCGGTACGCCGGATCACGTTAGAACGCCACTTACGCCAAGCTTTGGAGCTGGATCAGTTTGTCTTGTACTACCAACCCAAATATCTGCTGCACAGTGGTGACATGGTCGGCATGGAGGCCCTTATTCGTTGGGAGCACCCACAACAAGGTATGATCTCTCCCGCTGATTTTATACCTGTTGCTGAAGAGACCGGCTTAATCGTCCCCATTGGTGAGTGGGTACTACGCACAGCCGCATTACAGAGCAAAGCGTGGCAAGCGCTCACTATGGGACATTACCGGGTGGCCGTTAATCTTTCAGCTCGGCAGTTTCATCAACCTCAACTTGCCCAGCTGGTACATGACATTCTGCATACAACCCAGCTTGACCCCAATGGACTTGAGTTAGAAATTACAGAAAGCATGATGATGGAAGACCCCGAACAAGCGGTCAGCCTGCTTCATGAAATCTGCCACATGGGTGTCCATATCTCTATTGATGATTTTGGTACCGGCTACTCATCCCTGACCTATCTAAAAAAATTCCCCATTCACACCTTAAAGATCGATCAAACCTTTGTCCGTGACCTCACCACCGATTCAGACGATGCCGCCATCGTTACATCGGTGATCTCCATGGCTCAAAGCCTGGGGCTAGAGGTGATTGCAGAAGGGGTTGAAAACCAGGAACAAGCCGACTTTCTGAAGGAAAAACACTGCCAACAGGTACAAGGTTACTTGTATAGCAAACCCAAACCTGCCCACGAGATTACCGCACTGCTTCAGGCACAGGAACCCGCTGAGGCTCTACCATAGTGCGAGAGAGCAGGCTGCCACACTCTATAAAAAACCCCCGCTATCTAAGGATAACGGGGGTTTTTATACGTAAATTATGTAACCGAGCAAGCCCGTCAACAGGCGCTATGTATCAGACGGATATCGACCCGATCAACCTTGGCCAGGTTAGCCCGCACGTAGTTCAGCCTTAAACTGTTTCTCCAGCTTAGCGGTCACTTTGGCCATGACATCATTAATCTCGGCCTCTTCCAATGTGCGGTCATCCGCCTGCAACACCAGACCAAAGGCGATACTCTTTTTATCCTCTGCCACATGCTCTCCGGTATAGACATCAAACAACTGCACGTCACGTACAAGTTGTTTGGCCACACCGCGGGCACTATCCAAAATAGAGGAGGCAGGGGTATCCCGATCCACCACAAAGGCAAAATCACGGGTAACCGCCTGGAATTTACTGACCTGCGCAGCCCCCTTCTTGGCCACAGCAGCCAGCGCATCACTACGGATCTCCAACATCAATACGGGCTGATCCAGATCCAACGCTTCACGCAAAGAGGGGTGCATTTCACCCATCCAGCCCGCCACCTTGCCCCGCAGATGGATCTCCGACTTACGACCAGGGTGCAAGAACTCAGGCCCACCGGGCACATAACGGGGTTCAGCTGACTCCAAACGGCTGACCAGGGTCTGCAGATCACCTTTTAGATCAAAGAAGTCCCATACACGCTGATCGGTATGCCAAATACGCGACGTGCCACTACCGGCCAAGACCAGCGCCAACCGCTCCTCTTCCTGGACCTGACCTTCTCCGTCCAGCAGGAAGATATGGCCCATTTCAAACAGACGTAGACCATCATTACCACGGCTGATATTGCGACGAACCGCTTCAACCAAACCTGCCATAATAGAGGTACGCATACGCGATTGCTCTTCAGACAGTGGATTAACGAGAGCAACAGGCTCAACCCCTGCATCAAAGCGTGCCTGAACCTCTGGTGCCACAAAAGCGTAGTTAACCGCCTCCAGATAACCCAAACCTGTTAAGGCTTTGCGCATACGTTTGGCCAGTTGCCGTTCCGCACTGTCTTGATGGCTGGCCACCGCGCCACTGGGCAGTTCGGTGGGTACGTTATCATAGCCAAACAGGCGAACAACCTCCTCCACCAAATCCTCTTCCCGGACCAGGTCATGACGGTGGGTGGGGGGCAGATACCAGACCGCACCTTCTACCTCATCAACATCGGCTGGTTTTTCAACCACCACACAGCCAATGGCCTTTAAATAGGTCTCATGCTGGGGCTGCTCCAGGTTCATACCACTCAGTGCATTACACCGCACATGACGGTAAGCAACCGGGGCATTCCGGGTCCAGGTGCCCGCATCGGTCAACGTTGTCACACCCGCGCTACCCCCACACAGCTCTTGCACCAACTGTGTGGCACGATCCAAGGCCAGTTGCACACCCATGGGGTCGGTACCCCGCTCAAACCGGTGCCGGGAGTCGGTAATAAGGTTTAAACGGCGTCCTGTACGGGCCGTACGAACAGGGTTGAAATAGGCAGACTCTAAAAAGATTGTGGTCGTCTGCTCGGTTACACCTGAGTTCAAGCCACCCATCACACCGGCGACAGCCAAACCACGCTTTTGGTCGGCAATGAGCGTCATTTGATCGGTTAACTCACGCTCAGCCTCATCCAACGTGGTGAGTTTTTCACCCGCCGCGGCGCGACGCACCACAATGGGTGCAGCCAGGGTACTTAAGTCAAACGCATGCATGGGTTGGTTAAGCTCCAACATCACATAGTTGGTGATATCCACCACATTATTGATGCTACGTAGCCCAACAGACTCCAAACGGTTCCGTAACCAGTCTGGGCTGGGACCAACCTTAACCCCTTCCACCACACGCCCTGCGTAACGTGGGCACCCTTCGCCATCTTCAATCTGCACCTCAACCGTCGCGACGGAAGTATCTTCAGCGATAGCCACCGCCATAGGTGTTAGCGCCTCACCCGTTACCGCAGCCAGATCCCGAGCAATACCACGTACCCCCAAACAGTCACCACGGTTGGGCGTAATGCCCAGCTCAAAGCAGATATCATTGCGCTCAAAGATCTCCACCATGGTGGCCCCTTCTTGGGCCTCAGGTGGAAGAATAATAATCCCTTCAGAGGCTTCTGCCATGCCCAACTCTGTCAGGGAACAGAGCATGCCTTCTGATGGTTCACCACGCAGCTTACCTTTTTTGATTTTTAAGCCGTTGGGCAGCTCTGCACCATCCCGAGCCACCGCAACTTTATCGCCCTGTTTATGGTTTTTGGCCCCACAGACAATATTTAACAGCGCATCACCTACCCGCACTTTACAGCAGGTAAGACGGTCTGCATTGGGGTGCTGAGCCACCACTTCCAACGTACCAACCTGAACTTTATCAAGCCCTTTACCCAGATCTTCAGCCCCATCAACCTCCAGACCGGCCATGGTCAGGGTTTTACTGATCTCATCACGGGTCAGACGGGTATCAATTTGTTCACGTAGCCACTGTTCGGTGAATTTCATGCTCTCTACTCTCTTATCTTAAAACGGTGTTTCCACCGGTCTTTTCTGCTTAGGGCTTAGGCCCCGACCCAGTACCTCAATCCCGTTTAGGACGACACCGCATGTCGGGAGAGGAAGCGCACATCATTCTCAAAGAAGGTGCGCAGGTCGTTGATACCGTATTTGAGCATACCCAAGCGCTCAACCCCCATACCGAAGGCAAAGCCCGAGTAGATCTCGGTATCCATACCCACATTTTTCATCACTTCAGGGTGGATCATGCCACACCCCAACACCTCTAACCAGCCGGTGCCCTTACAGATACGGCACCCTTTACCGTTACAGAACAGACAAGCCATATCCACTTCGGCCGAAGGCTCAGTAAAAGGGAAGAAGGAGGGACGGAAGCGTACGGGCAGATCCCGCTCAAAGAAATCTTTCAGAAAGACTTCCAACAACCCTTTGAGCTGACCAAAGTGCACCCCTTTATCCACCATAAAACCCTCAACTTGGTGAAACATGGGGGTGTGGGTTACATCGGAGTCACACCGGTAAACCTTACCAGGTGCAATCACCCGCAGTGGTGGCTCACGGTTTTCCATTACCCGGATCTGTACCGGAGAGGTATGGGTACGTAAAACCCGGCGTCCACCCTTAGGATCATCGGCAATGTAGAAGGTATCATGCATCTCCCGAGCAGGGTGATCTGCTGGAATATTCAACGCTTCAAAGTTATGCCAGTCACTTTCGATCTCAGGACCTGAGGCTACTTCAAAACCCATGGATCCAAAAACCGTCGCAATCTCTTCAATCGCCCGTGTAACGGGATGAATGCCACCGGTCGAAGTTTGGCGCCCAGGTAGGGAGATATCAATACGCTCACCTTGCAAGCGCGCATTGAGTTCGGCTTTTTTTAACAGCTCTTGCTGCACTTCAAAGGCCTTAGTGAAGGCCTGTTTTAATTGATTAAGCCATTTACCCAGCTCTTTTTTCTGCTCAGGGGGACAGGTTTTCATCATCCCATACTGCTGGGTAATGGTGCCTTTTTTCCCCATAAATCGAATACGGACGTCGTCAAGATCCTTAAGGGTCTCGGTGCTGGAGATGGCGGTTGTGGCTTCTTGTTCCAGTTTTTGCAATACGTCGCGCATGGTTTTGACCGTTGTATAGGGTTATTAAAGTTGGCCTGCTGCAGCCAATGCGTACACAGGCTTTCCATCGCATCTCAAGGAAGAACATCCATCAAGATGGGATGGTAGTTTGGGGCTCAAGCGAAATACAGCATGCCCCAGGGGTTCTTTGTGTAATCCAGAAAGTTATCGTTTTACGTAAAAAAAATCACCGCAGGTCTTATCTGTCTCCTGCCGGCTTGCCGACACCTACCTAATTTGAGTGAGCCACTAGGCGGGTGGAGATCCCTTAAAAAAAGAGCTTCCTTATGAGAATGTATCCGGCGAACAGGCTGGGTTGGGTCGTGGCTTAGCAAACATAGACAACCGTGTCACGGCACTTAGCCCCTCTTAAAGTCTTGTAGGGATTAAACAGGGGGCCTACAGGCGTTTATCCGCCTGCGTAGGGTTATCCCCATCACGCACGCGCTGCATCAAGCCTTTACGCGGTCTCACGACCGTCTTGAACCGCTTATAAAAAGAAAGAGGGTCCATTCGGACCCTCTTCCCTATTTGGTAAGGTAGACGACACCTATGGTTCCGATTCCTAACGCTTACAGCGCAGCCTTGGCCTGTTCCACCAGGTTACCAAAGCTCTCCGGCTCACTAATCGCCAGCTCGGACAGAACCTTACGATCCAGCTCGATACCCGCTTTATTCAAACCGTTCATGAACTGGCTGTATGACATACCATGCAGACGGGCACCAGCATTGATCCGCGTAATCCACAGACGACGCATCTCACGCTTCAGGTTTTTGCGGTCGCGGTAAGCGTACTGCAAACCTTTTTCGACCTTCTGCTTGGCAATGCGGAAGCAACTGTTGTTACGTCCGGTATAGCCTTTAGCCTGCTTCAGAACTTTCTTGTGTCGCGCTTGCGACGTTACACCACGTTTTACTCTCGGCATGATCTTACTCCACTTCTACTCAATAGGTGGGACTACCCTCGGTGTCAGGTCGTCCACATGTTGCCGTTTTCACTTTAAAACCTTAAACACACTCTAAGCAGATCAGCTTAGAGGTAAGGCAGCATCTTACGTACAGCTGCCACATCCGTCGCATCAACAAGACCGCCAGCACGGAAACCGCGCTTACGCTTGACGCTCTTCTTGGTCAGAATGTGACTTTTAAACGCCTTACTACGGCGAATTTTACCGCTACCGGTTGCTTTGAACCGCTTTGCAGCACCACGATGGGTCTTCAACTTGGGCATTTCAAGCTCCTACAAATCTACGGTGTCTACCTCACCCATACAGTTGCCTACCAGCGCACACCTTAAGGACCCAAACATCCACAACAGACAAACCGCAGGGCATAAAAATCCCCTGCGGTTCGGGTGGAACCTGCGGACGCTTGCATCGATCAAGGTCTGTAAAGGCGAACCCTCTGACCCCTTTTGGCCTTACCAACCAAAAGGGATCGACTTTCTAACTTAAGCTGTTAGAAAGATTATTTCTTCACCAGGCCATTGGGGGCCAGCATCATGGTAATTTGACGGCCCAGAAGCTTAGGCTCCTGCTCCACCTTACCTAGATCTGTCACCTCACCCTCAACCTTTTTCAACATGGCCAAGCCCAGCTCCTGGTGGGCCATTTCACGCCCACGGAAGCGCATGGTGCACTTGACCTTGTTGCCACCCTCCAGAAACTTACGGATGTTGCGTAGTTTCACTTCATAATCATGGGTATCGGTACCAGGACGGAATTTTACTTCCTTGGTATCAATACGCACCTGATTCTTCCGCGCCATACGCTCACGTACCGACTTCTGGTACTTGTATTTGGTGTAGTCCATGATCTTACATACGGGGGGCTTGGCCTCCGGGGCCACCTCCACAAGATCGAGACCTACATTCTGTGCACGGTACAGGGCGTCGTTTCGTGAAACCACGCCGACCTGTTCACCCTCCTCATCGATGAGGCGAACCTCTGGCACACGGATCGCATCATTGATGCGTGTGCTGTCCTGGTTCTGGGGCAAACTCCGATCGAATCTCATGTTCCTGCTTATGACAATATCTCCTATGAGATGGCGCGAGCCTCCCGCATGAGTGCGGTAAACGGCTCTCTTATCGGTTCAGACACCCAAAAGGTGATAATTCCACCCCGGTCTTAACCGCAAATATTACGCCTCTTCCTGATCCTCAGATGCAGCAAGGGCGCGACTGGAAGTCTCCTGTTGAAGCCGTGCAATCACGGTATCTAAAGGCAAACTACCCAGGTTCTTACCGGAACGAAGACGCACATTAACCGTGCCCTCTTCACGTTCCTTATCACCAACAACCAAAAGGTAAGGTACTCTTTTTAACGTATGTTCGCGGATTTTATAACCCACTTTCTCATTTCGCACGTCGATTTCTGCTCGGATACCCGCTTTTAGCAGTCCATCAACCACCGATTGAGCATATGCATTTTGCGCATCTGTAATGGTACATACAGCCACTTGAACCGGGGCCAACCACAAGGGGAACCATCCGGCATAGTGCTCAACCAGGATACCAAAGAAGCGTTCCAGGGAGCCCATCAAGGCCCGGTGAATCATGATAGGACGATGTTTCTCCCCATCTTCACCAATGTAGTCCATGTCAAAGCGCTCAGGCAGATTGAAGTCGAGCTGAACGGTGGAACACTGCCATTTACGACCAATGGTATCGGTAATCTTGACATCAATCTTAGGACCGTAGAAAGCACCGCCACCTTCATCCACCACATAGTCTAGATTGCGGGAGATAATGGCATTACGCAAGGCTTCGGTAGCTTTATCCCAGATATCTTCACTACCCACCGACTTTTCAGGACGGGTAGAGAGGTTGATCTCAAAATCTTTAAAGCCGTAGGTCCGCAGAATATCCAGTGTTAGATCCAAAATCTGTTGGATCTCAGACTCAATCTGCCCTTCGGTACAGAAGATATGGGCATCATCCTGTGTAAAGCCACGCACCCGGAACAAGCCATGCAGAGCACCAGACATTTCATAGCGGTAGACGGTACCCAACTCGCCCCAGCGCATGGGCAGCTCACGATAGCTGCGCCGACGATCCTTATAAATCAGGATATGGAAGGGGCAGTTCATGGGGCGGATCTGGTAAGCCTGCTCATCCACATCCATGGGCGAAAACATGGAGTCCGAATAAAAATCGGTGTGGCCAGAGGTATTCCACAGCTCACGGTTGGCCAGATGCGGGGTATAGAGAAACTCATACCCAGCCTCAACATGGCGATCTTTCCAAAAATCTTCAATCACCCGGCGAATACGGGCACCCTTGGGGTGCCAGAACACCAAGCCACCACCCGCCTCTTCTTGCTGAATAGAGAACAGGTCCAGATCTTTACCAATACGGCGATGGTCGCGTTTTTCAGCCTCTTCCAACTGGGTTAGATAGGCTTTTAGATCTTTTTCGTTGCTCCAAGCCGTACCGTAGATACGCTGCAACATCTTATTGCTGGCATCACCACGCCAGTAGGCCCCGGCCACCTTCAGCAGTTTAAACGCTTTAAGCTTACCGGTACTGGGTACGTGGGGACCACGGCATAGATCTATGAACGCACCCTGGCTGTAAAGAGAGACATCCTCACCAGCGGGAATGGCACCAATGATCTCAGACTTGTAGATCTCACCCATATCCTTAAAAAAGGCGACCGCCTCATCGCGGGGCATGACCTTACGTTCCACCTTTTCGTTACGCTTGGCCAGCTTGCGCATACGGTTTTCGATGGCGGTGAGGTCTTCAGGTGTAAAGGGGCGCTCATAGTCAAAATCGTAGTAGAAGCCATTTTCTACCGAAGGACCAATGGTCACCTGGGCTTCAGGAAAAAGCTCCTTCACAGCTTGCGCCATGAGATGGCTGGTGGAGTGACGAATAATCTCCAGCCCCTCTGCACTGTCGGCTGTAATAATCGCAACTTCAGCACCATTGGGCACAGGAGATGTCAGGTCAACTTGCTGCCCATTCACCACACCAGCAACAGCCGCTTTCGCCAAACCTTTGCCAATGGAAGCGGCAATTTCACCGCAGCTTACCTGCGCCTGATCATAAGAACGGCGACTGCCATCGGGAAGTGAGATCTCTACCATGGTCCACCTGGATAAAACACGGCCTCCTGCACTGAGGCGGGAAGCCGTGATAAGTACAAAACGAAGAAAAGTGGCAAATCATACGCCCTTGACTTACAAAGGTCAAGGGCAACCCACGCCCTCTAACGGGTTGTTCACCCCTGCAAAAACAAGGTCTATACCCTTATTTTTCAACTCTTCAGCTGAGTTGCCGTTGCTCTCTTAATGGCAACTTTCTGGTCACGAGGTTCAACCAAAAGCATGACTGGCTTGGCGGATGGCTTCACACACGCCGCTGGCCAAGGCTGTGATATGGGCTGTATCATCCCCTTCCACCATAACCCTAACCAAGGGTTCAGTACCGGATTTACGCACCAAAATACGTCCACGATCGCCCAGCTCCGACTCTACTTGGGCAATGGCGTCCACCACCCGGCTGTCTTCCATAGGGTCGGCACCCCGTACAATACTGACGTTCTGCAACACTTGTGGGACCCGCTGCATCACATTGGCCAGCTCTGAAAGTGGCTTTTCCTGCCTAGACAGAAGGGATAAGACACTTAAGGCGGAAATCAACCCATCCCCTGTGGTGTTGTGATCCAGATAGATCAGATGTCCAGACTGCTCACCACCCAAGTTAAAGCCATTGGCCAGCATATGTTCCAGCACATAACGGTCGCCCACCTTGGTGCGGGCTAAAGAGAGCCCCTCTTTGGCCAACGCCCGCTCCAAGCCCAAGTTTGACATGACCGTCGCCACCACACCCTCACCACGGAGGGTACCTATGCGTTTCATCTCCACGGCAGACATGGCCAAGATCACATCACCATCCATGATTTCACCCTTCTCATCACAGATGACAACCCGGTCAGCATCCCCATCAAAGGCTACACCAAGATCGGCCCGGACCTCCTGCACTTTTTTAACCATCTCTTGGGGGTGTAAGGAACCAAACCCTTCATTAATGTTGGTTCCGTTGGGTTGGTTACCCAAGGTCACCACTTCGGCACCCAGCTCCCACAACACAGCAGGGGCCACTTTGTAAGCCGCACCATGGGCGCAATCTACCACCACCCGCAGGCCATCCAGACGTTGGGCCTTCGGAAAACTGTTCTTGGCAAACTCAATATAACGACCCAGCGCATCTTCAATACGGTGTGCGCGCCCTAAATTTTGTGGTGTGGGTAACGGTAGCGTCTGTTCAGCAAGCAGAACCCGCTCAATTTCAAGCTCCAGCTCATCGGGCAGTTTCATACCGTTAGGCCCGAAAAATTTAATGCCATTATCATGATACGCGTTATGCGAAGCGGATATCATAATGCCTGCATCGGCCCGCAAGGCACGGGTTAAAAAAGCGATGGCCGGGGTTGGCAAAGGGCCTACTTGCAAACAGTGAATGCCCATAGAGGTTAAACCGGCCAATAAGGCTGACTCAAACATATAGCCAGAAAGCCGGGTATCTTTACCAATGATCACCGTATGCCGCTTTTCACCTGTACGAAAAACATGGCCAGCGGCCCGCCCCAATTTTAAGACCATATCCGGTGTCATGGGATGGATGTTGGCCATACCCCGAATACCATCGGTACCAAAAAATTTGCGTTCTTGACTCTTTTTTGCGGGGGCCTTGCTTGTCATCTTCTATTCACTCTTCATCACAGTGTGAAAGTGCGGGATGCGCCCACAGTAAAATAAACCCAACGTGAATGCACCCTACGCCATCATGCTGCCCCCTTTTTTTACCCCTAAATGGGAAAAAAGAGCCTAAGAGACAACCGATTGTATAAAAAGCCTACGCATGGGGCATCTATGCGTTTAACCGAGGGTTTTAAACTCCAGCTGGCGCAGTGCTTCATAGAGCACAATGGCAACAGAGTTGGCCAGATTTAAACTGCGTGCATGTGGGGTCATGGGAATTCGAACCGCATTGTGGCCATAGCTTTGGTGAAGCGCCTCAGGCAACCCCCCACTCTCACGTCCAAAAAGCAGGCGATCACCCGGCTTAAAAGCCATCTCATGGTACCCTTGTGTCGCTTTGGTACTCACCGGTATCCACCGGGCATCCTTCGGCTGGGCTGCCAAGCACTCTTCCCAACTATCATAGCGTTGCACATCAACCCACTGGCGATAATCCATACCCGCCCGCTTAAGTGCAGCGTGATCCAAGCGAAAACCAAGCGGACCCACCAAATGCAGGACGGCACCCGTAGCCGCACAAATTCTTTGAATATTCCCTGTATTGGGGGGAATTTCTGGCCGATAGAGCACCACATGGAGCAACTCTTCCGCTGTAACAGGTTCAGTTTGCACAACATTGCTTGATTCAGATATTTGGTTCATACATGGCCCTCATCATTTACATTTAAAATCTGGGGAATCATCTTGACGCATGGCAAGCTTTCTGCCATAGTACGCGGGTTTTAATATCATCATTTGGTTATATTGCAGGCTATCAACAAAGCGCCACCCCGTTGGGATGTCGCTTTTTTTACCCGGGTTCTTTCGAGAATCCAAGCGTTCAACCCCCCAACGGGAGGTCGATTGTGTCCACGGTTAACGAACACGATGAAAATCGCCGGGATTTCCTGATCATGGCCACAGGTGCGGTGGGTGCCGTTGGTGTCGCTGGTGCGGCATGGCCCTTCATCGATTCCTGGTCCCCCTCAGCCGATGTTCTGGCTCAAGCTACCACGGAGGTAAGCTTGGGTGCCATTGGTGAAGGTCAAATGATCACCACATTGTGGCAAGGCAAACCAGTCTTCATTCTGCACCGGAATGGTGAGCAGATTGAATCGGCTAAAAACGATGACAGTGCGAGTGATCTGATTGATCCGCAAACTGATGCAGATCGTATTCAGAAAGAGGAGTGGCTTATCGTCATGGCCTCGTGCACTCACTTGGGCTGTGTACCTCAGCCTATAGGTACTGGCGACTTTGGCGGTTTCCTCTGCCCCTGTCACGGTTCGCACTACGATACCTCTGGTCGTATTCGTAAAGGTCCCGCTCCACGTAACCTGGAAGTGCCCTACTACGAGTTCAAAGATGACGAGACAATCGTTATCGGTAAGGCAATGAGCTAACAGGGCCATAGGTCGACGTCAAAGGAGGTTGTCTCGTGTTCAAATCCATGATGGGATGGGTGGATGAGCGTCTACCCATCAGCGAATTTATGCGTACTCAAGCTATTGAGTACCCTACGCCGAAAAACCTGAACTACTGGTGGAACTTTGGTTCCTTGGCACTGTTGGTTTTAATTATCCAGCTTGCCACCGGTATTTTCTTGGTGATGCACTATAAGCCTGATGCCATGTTGGCTTTCGACTCTGTAGAACACATCATGCGTGATGTGAACTGGGGTTGGTTGCTTCGTTACATGCACGCAAATGGTGCCACCTTCTTCTTTGTAGTGATCTACATACACATACTACGTGGTATGTATTATGGATCCTACCGAGCACCCCGTGAGATCCTTTGGTGGATTGGTGTCATCATCTTCTTCCTGCTCATGGGTACCGGCTTCATCGGTTATGTGCTGGTTTGGGGTCAGATGTCCTACTGGGGTGCCGTGGTTATCACCAAATTGATAACCGCCATACCGCTTATAGGTGAAGGCTTGGTTGTTTGGGTCTGGGGTGGCTTTAGTGTGGGTGATCCCACCTTGAATCGCTTCTTCTCCCTGCACTACCTGCTGCCCTTTGTCCTGGTGGGTCTGGTTGTCCTGCATATTTGGGCGCTGCATGCGGTGCATTCAAACAATCCCGACGGTATTGATTTGGAAGAGAAGGATTCAATTCCTTTCCATCCTTACTTCACCATCAAGGATCTGTTTGGCTACGGCGTTGCGTTGACCATCTTCAGTTACTTTGTGTTCTTTGCACCCAACGCCTTCTTGGAAGCGGATAACTATATTCCCGCTGATCCACTGAAGACGCCCGCACACATTGTGCCTGAATGGTACTTCTTGCCCTTCTATGCTGTCTTGCGCTCCATCGACTTCTTGGGTACCTACTCCAAGCTGGCCGGTGTGATCGCCATGGTTGCATCGATTGCCATTCTGTTCATTCTGCCCTTCCTGGATCGCTCACCAGTGCGCTCCTTCCGCTACCGTGGAATCAGTAAAGGGCTGTTCTGGATCTTTGTAATTGACTGCTTCGTGCTGGGCTGGGTGGGTTATAACCCGGCTGACCGTGAAGTATTCGGTGAGCCCATCGTCTTGATCGGCCGCGCGGCGACAGCGATTTACTTTGGCTACTTCTTCTTGTTGTGGCTAGTAACTGCGCTGAATATTGAAAAACCTAAACCCGTGCCCAAGAGCCTGTAAGTTAACGGAGGCAAATCGCATGAATCTCAAGAAAGCAATTGCTCTCTCCGCTCTGGTCTTGGGTCTGGCTTTAGCCCCCCAGGCTGCCACGGCGGGTGGCGCTGGTGTGGAGTTACCCAAGGAAGAGTGGAATCATCACGGACCTTTTGGTCGCTTTGACCAGGCCCAATTGAAGCGTGGTGCCCAAGTTGCGGTGGAAGTGTGCATGTCCTGCCACTCCATCAAATACATCAAATTTGACCACCTCCGTCAGTTTGGCTTTACGGAAGAACAGGTCAGTGAGATGGCGGGCGCCAACGACGCCAACAAGAAAGATCCTATGAACTCTCCTCTCGCTGCAGAGGATGCACAGGATACCTATGGTACCCTGCCCCCGGATCTCTCTTTGATGACCAAAGCCCGTAAGGGTTATGAAAACTACCTGTACGCCATTCTCACCGGTTATCTAACCGATGAGGAGATGGATAAGGTGAGTGAAGTTGCTGAAGATGGTGTCACGGTTGATGAAGCCATTGCACTATCCAGCACACTGCACATGCCTGCCCCCTCAAAATCGGATCTGGCTTTAGAAGTAACCGCCAATACCGATGCGAAGGTCATTAAGCGTAAAGACAAAGCAGAAGCCAAGCTGAAGAAGATCCGCGAAGCGGTCTCTAAAATTGGTGGTGGGGACAACTTCAACAAGTTCTTCCCTGGGCATATCATTGCGATGCCTCAGCCTATGACCGAAGATCAGGTTGAGTATGCGGATGGTACCCACGCCAGCTTGGAGCAGCAATCTAAGGATGTCACCGCATTCTTGGCTTGGGCTGCTGAGCCAACCCTGGAAAAGCGTAAGAGCACAGGTAAAGTGGTTATTCTTTATCTCTTGCTGCTTACCGCAATGCTGTACGCGGTTAAACGCCGCATCTGGTCACGTATTCCCTAAGCGTCTCGCTTAAGTCAGACCAGCTCTATAGAAAGCCCCCTGCATGAATGCAGGGGGCTTTTCTTATGTCTGCCCGTTGGAGCAAGCTCGAACCTCCCCGCATTGGTCTCACCAATTTAAACGTTGAAAGCACTGGCTAGCTCGATCTAGCTATCCTGTAATGGGTTTAGCTTTCTCTGTCTTATCACGGAAATCAGAAGGTCTATTTTTGAGCGAAGGATTAGACGGTGGGGAGCGTTTAACGAGAGACAAAGCCACACAACCAAGGGAAGAAAAATCACAATTATTCCAATATGAACCTCCATATGGTTTGACATAAAAATTTTCAGTTCTATGAACATTTTCCTAATTCACCTGCGCTTGATGTGAATCAAGTGAGTGATAAGACGATTTTTGCTTTGCATAAAAAGATATGGCCAGATGAACGTAAGGTTTTCGCTTCTTATATTTCTTTATGTAGCTTTTGTTTGATTAACTGCGGCTCTCTTTATCGGTCTATTCTTCTCCTTGTAAACCTCGCTCACACACACCTTATTTCTCCTATGCTTTCTGTATCTTATAATCCTTTAAAAGGGTACTTTTTCAGTGCTTTTTTTAATATGTATGCTTCGCCAGATCTTGATTGACGTTGGTATATCAACACCTGTTCTGTCATGTCACCCAGCAAATGTTACACTTTCTAAGCTTATACGTTAAATCATACTTTATATTTGACTCGGTATTTTTACGTAGTGTTAATGCGTATCGCTTTCATTTAATCGGTACCTTATTTTTATATTATTTTGTAGAGTTTTTTTTACTTGCTCTGCTATGCACTTATACTCCATGGTGCATCGTAGCGCGTATCCGTATTTATACGTATGTTGTGCCATGTGGATGGGTTGGCAGAGCATAATCGGAGCGCAAATTCTTTAAACGGGCACACCATTCAAACCATGGAGAATGTCATGAGACGCTGGGGAAGATATGTAGCGTCGGCATTAGTGGCCATTGCCGCGGGAGGACTCTTCTTCGCGTCAACGGCAGATGCTGGCAAGGGCTGTTTGGCCTGTCACGAAGGTATTGAACGCTTTAGTGATGGACCCATGCAGCAGGATATTGAGAAGATGGGTGCCGAGGTGGGTGATCCTGCTGGTTGTACCGTCTGTCATGGTGGTAATCCTGCTGAAGAGAAAGATAAGGCCAAGGCCCATATGGGTACGCCTGATATGATCGCCAAAAAAGGTGGTCCTAAGAACTTCCTGCCCGATCCTGGCGCCATGCCTGTGAATGACCAAGCCTGCGGCCAATGCCACGCTGGTTATTTTGATCGTCTGAATAAGGCGTTGATGAATACCGAAGCGGGTAAGTTGCAAGGTAACTTCTGGTCTTGGGGTCTGCAAAAGGACATGAAGGTTAAGTGGGGCAACTACGACATCATTGATGAAGATGGTCCCGTTCCTTCCGTAGGTACCAAAGCCTATAAGAAGTACATGCGTCAGTTCACTAAGGATCATCCTGATCAAATGCCTAAGCGTTTGAAGCAGATCCCCCAAGTGAATCTTGCTGACCTAGAGAAGAACCCCAACCACGCGGGTATCACCTACTCCCGTCATGACTGTCAGCGTTGTCACGTTGGTGTTCAGGGTCGCGACAAGCGTGGTGACTACCGTGGTGCTGGTTGTTCCGCCTGTCACGTGCCTTACAGCAACGAAGGCTACTATGAGGGTAATGACCCCACCATCAACAAGATGGAAGCCGGTCATGTGATGACCCACAAGATGCAGGCAACCCGTAAGACCAAGATCAAGCATAACGACATTGAGTACTCCGGTATTCCTGTTGAGACCTGCGTATCCTGCCATAACCGTGGTAAGCGTGCGGGTGTAAGCTATCAGGGCCTGATGGAATTCCCTTACGGTTCTCCTTTTGACGAGAATGGTAAGAAACAGCCAAAGAGCCACACCAAGAAGTATCTCTACATCAAAGCCGACCTGCACCATGAGCAAGAGAGCATGGAAGGCAACCCCAAGGGCGGTATGCTCTGCCAGGATTGCCACACCACGGTTGATATGCACGGTGACGGCAACATCCCCGGTACCACCTTGGCACAGGTTGAAGTTGAGTGTGAAGACTGCCACGGAACCTACAACAAGGCTCCTTGGGAACTTCCCCTGGGTCGTGGTGAAGAGTTCGGTAAGATGAAAGATGGTCTGCCGACTGCCAATACTGAACCTCGTGGTCTAGGCACCAAGTGGCCTGAGTTCATGAAGGATGCCACACAGTATCCTGCTCAAGATGGCTACCTGCTGACAACCCGCGGTAACCCCTTCGGTAACGTCGTCAAGAAGGGTGATGAAGTTATTGTTCACTCCGCTGGCGGTCTGGACTTTAAAGTGCCAATCCTTAAGACCATTGGTGAAGAAGGTACCTTCAAGTCTACCTTGGCTAAAGTGGCCATGTTCCTGATCCCTCAGCATCAGAACAACATGGAATGCTACGCCTGTCATGCTGACTGGGTACCTCAGTGCTACGGTTGTCACGTAACGGTTGATTACTCCGAAGGTAAGACCGGTACAGACTGGTTGATCAACGGTAGCAACCGTGATCCTAAGACCGGTCAAACCCCTGATGCCCCTCCCGGCACCAACGGCATGAAGTCACCTGGTAAGGTTTCTGAGACCCGCTCCTACCTGCGTTGGGAAGTTCCCGTACTCGGTATGAATGGTGAAGGTCGTGTCAGCCCCATGATGCCTGGTTGTCAAGTTGTGACCACCGTGATTGGCCCCGATGGCAAAAACCTGGTCAATAACAAGATCTGGGATACACCTGAAGGTCCTGGTATCGACACCGCAGCTGTACAGCCTCACACCGCTGGCCGTAGCGCCCGTGGATGCGAAAGCTGCCACGATAATCCTAAGGCACTGGGTTATGGTACTGAAGGCAACCGCTTCCTGCTTAAGCAAGACAAGGATATGGTTGTTGATCTGATGACCTCTGACGGTAAGATCATCTCCAAGAAAGCCAAAACTCAGATCCAGGGTATTCCTGGCCTGACTTGGGATTGGTCCGCCATCCTCGACGAAGACGGCAACCAGCTGACCTCCGTGGGTTCTCACTGGCCCCTGGCCGGTCCTCTGCCTGAAGCTAAGCGTGGCGCCATTGAGAAGAGCGGCGTGTGCTTGGGTTGTCACGAAGAGCGCTTCGATCCTGACTTCTGGAAACAGGTTGCTGAGCCAGGTGTGATGGACAGCTTTGAGCACCAGGAGTTCATGAAGAAAGCTCTGGAAGCTATTGCTAAGATGAAGAAAATGAAAAAGATGAAGTAAAAGCGAGCTTGGGTATTTACTACCCTTAATCGCTACATTCCCCCGGGAGCCAGTCACCACGGCTGGCTCCCCTTTTTTTCTTAATTTTCAGCCTAAACATGCTTTTTTGCATGTGTTTTTGGTTCAAGTACTACCATTTTGGCAGTGCTCAGGCGGATGGTTTCTGTGGGGGGTAACCATCCAATATCAGTAAAAGTTGGAGACGTTCAGTCATGATTAAACGGATGTTCAAATGGATCTTTAGCCATGGTGAAGGCCCCCGCTGGATCCTACTTGCGACCGGCCTTTTTGCAGGTATTATCTTCTGGGGTGGATTCAACACCTTCATGGAGTTCACCAATACGTATGAGTTCTGCACCAGCTGCCATGAAATGTCAGTGGTGCAGGCAGAATATGAAAAGTCACCCCACGCCCATAACGCATCAGGCGTGCCGGCCATCTGTTCCGACTGCCACGTACCCCGCCCTTGGGTTGCCAAACTAAAGCGTAAAATCCAAGCCAGTAATGAGCTGTGGCACTGGGCTTTGGGCAGTATTGATACACCAGAGGAATTTGAAGAACACCGTATCAACCTGGCTCAAAATGTATGGCGCTCCATGGAAAAGACCGACTCTCGCGAATGTCGCAACTGCCATACGCCAGACAAAATGAAGGTGGCAAAGCAGAGCCCCCTAGCGCAAAAGCTGCATAAAAAATTGTTGGCAGGAGAGCAGACCTGCATTAACTGCCACAAGGGCATTGCGCACAATCTTCCTCAGATGGAGCGTATCTATAACGAGATGGAAAATAAGTTGGTCTCTGCCGGTAAAGTAGCCAAACTGGCGGGTTCTGCTGTGGTTCTTAAAAGCGCGATGCTCTATAGCGAAACCAAAGAGAGTGCCATGAAGCTGGCCGATGTTTTGGCCGGTAGCGAGTTGGTGGTTGAGCGCCAACAGGGTGAGTGGGTAGAAGTAACCTTTAAGGCTTGGGATCGCGATGAAGGACCCAAGATGTTCATCGACTTTAACCAACCTGTAGAGCTTGGCAAACTGAGCTTTGATGGGATGGACATGATCAAAGCAGGTGAGATTAAAGTAGACGAAGATTATGGTTCTGAATGGCGCCAAGTTGCGATCAAAGGGTGGATTAAACGGGATCTTCTGGGTGCAGACAGTCAAGCCTACTGGACCCATGTACAGAAGCTCTATAAGCTGGACTGCAATTTGTGCCATATCGCCTATACGCGGGATCTGTTTATCCAGCAAGACTGGGCCAATAACCTGAAAGAGATGCGCCGTTACACCAAGCTAAGCCCTGAACAGCTTACACAAGTAAGTGGTTGGGTACTGCGCGGCGCCCGTGCCAATACGGAGGATTAAGCATGCAGCGTTGGTTGTTTACTGTTTTGATGATGCTGGCCTTGTGGGTACCCCTCAAGTCAGCCCAAGCTGTAAGTGTGTTTACGGAGCGGGCGGGTCCTTGGCGTGCAGCCTGTGACCGCGTACCTGCGGATGATAAAGTCTACTGCCGTATCTTTTATATCGAGACCTTCTCAGAGTTCCGTGGCAAGAACTTTGTACAGTTTGGTCCTGCGTGGGCCCCTGATCAGGTGGGTATTGTCTTAGCCACCTATCTGGAGTTCCGCGACAGTACTGAAATTCGTATTGGGGTCGATAAACACGAGCGTCATGTGGTGCCTGCCCGTGGAACCAATAACATTATGCTGGGTCCTGAACGGGCCAAGCCGTTGATGGAACAGATGGCAACGGGCAACAAGATGGTGGTGGATTTTTATACCAAAAGTGGCGTACACCATTTAGCACTGGCCGACTTAACCATCTACAAAGAGATGTTAAAGAAGGTTCAGGGTGTCATGGCGCTCCACAACGGTATTATTGACAAACGCAATGCTGAAAAAAAAGACGCTGAAAAAGGTTCCTGATCTTGAGTTTTAGATGACGGTAATCGTTTGCAAAGGGTCATCTTCGGATGGCCCTTTTGCTTTGCTTGACCACCAACCAAGCCTATTGATAAAAAAACCGTTTAATCATGGCGGTCCAGCACTCTGTTTCTATTGGATGAAAACCCGCCCTCAATCGTTGCGATACAGGATCTCTGTCGGACCCACACCCTGATGGGATGCGACATATCGGCTTAACACACGAACCCTGTGGCTGCAAAGTAGCACCTGTAAAATGACGAAGTGCCCAATACCTGGAAAGATTAGATGGATGAACGGTGCGCAGAAAGCGACAAGTAAGTTGTTTCAAGCTATGGCATCCCTGCACAAGAGAAGATAAAATGCACACCCTCGGGAATTTTTCAGATCCTGAGGACTCCTATACCCCATTGCAGATGGGATACACCTCACACCAGATAGGTTAAACAACGATGGAAGTGGCTAAAGTCAAAGAACTCATCGAAACAGGCCTGCCCTGTGACTACATCCATGTAGATGGTGATGGCCGTCACTTTGAGGCGATCATTGTCAGCCCCGAGTTCCGGGATGATGCAGGCATGGTTCAGCAGCATCAGCGGGTCTATCGGGTGCTGGGCGAAAATATGAAAGAGGCCATCCACGCCCTTTCCCTGAAAACCTATACCCCCGAAAAATGGGCGGAGCAAAACGGCTGATCCAGCCAGAACAAGGAACACGACCCATGAGTAACGTAGAACAGACCATTCAAGAGCAGGTTAACGGCAACACCGTTGTGCTCTACATGAAAGGCAACCCCAATTTTCCCCAGTGCGGTTTTTCTGGCGCAGCGGTACAGATGCTCTCTGCATGTGAACTGAGTGGGAATGATTTTATGTCTGTGGATGTACTGACCAACCCTGATATTCGTGAGGGCATTAAGGTCTACTCCAACTGGCCAACCATTCCTCAGCTTTACATTAAGGGCCAATTTGTTGGTGGTGCGGATATCATGCGTGAGCTCTATCAGAACGGTGAATTAAAAACACAACTGGATGCCGCTCTGGGCCGTTAAGAACTGGGCATATAATCTGGTTTTTTGAAAAAGGGTGTGCTCTGGCACACCTTTTTTTTATGTTTCAGAATCATTAATCCACCAATCCATATGGTATTGTAACGTTCTGACATGCTACTCTCATTCTATTGAAATTTTACCAACGGAGGCTTTTATGCTGGGGATTGTCTTCTCTGAATTTGAAAAGCTGGTGGAGGAGAAATTCTCCATGGATATGCTGGACGATATCCTTGATGAAGCCAATTTAGATAATGATGGTGCCTTTACGGCTGTGGGTTCTTATCCCTTTGCAGATCTGGCCAAAATGGTTGGGTTATTGAGCAAACATAGTGGTATTCCCGTGCCGGA
The DNA here is from genome assembly GCF_036689865.1 of Magnetococcus sp. PR-3. NCBI lineage: Bacteria > Pseudomonadati > Pseudomonadota > Magnetococcia > Magnetococcales > Magnetococcaceae > Magnetococcus > Magnetococcus organivorans. The sequence goes on along the minus strand of NZ_JBAHUQ010000005.1, from coordinate 28,583 downwards.
TTTGGTGGAAGTTTTTGGTGGACACCTCTTTACCATTTTTCACCAGCGTTATGCGCAGTTCTTTGAAGGCATAGACTCCAGCCTAACCTTTTTGGAGGGTATTGAAGATACCATCCATACCGAGGTTCAAAAGCTCTATCCTGAAGCTGAACTACCCACCTTTACCTGTACACGCATCGATGACCAAACCCTGCAGATGCACTACCAATCTCGTCGTCCCTTGGCCCCTTTGGCGCTGGGTTTGATCCGCGCGTGTGTGGAACATTTTGGCCAACCCGCTCACATTCGTCATGAGGGGGAAGCAAACGATATGGTTTTTACCGTGAAACTGGACACCTAAGGAGTGTACCGCTCCCATGAGTGATGAGGCGAGATGGAAACGCCGCCTACAACGCGAGCGTACCGCACGAGAAGAGGCTGAACAGCTACTGGAAGAAAAAAGCCGGGAGCTGTGGGGTGCCAATAAAAAACTGCAAGAGACCCTGACACATCTTGAGGATCTGGTCGCGCAGCGTACCCGTGCGTTAGAAGAGAGCGTGGAGGAGGCCCATGCGGCCAGTCGTGCCAAAAGTGATTTCCTGGCAACCATGAGCCATGAAATCCGCACACCAATGAATGGTGTTATTGGTATGACAACTCTATTGATGGAGACAGATCTAGACAGTGACCAACGCCATTTTACCCGTACCATACGGGAGTCTGGCGAGGCGTTACTGACGATTATTAACGATATTTTAGACTTTTCTAAACTCGATGCCGATAAATTAGAGTTGGAACTTAGCGATTTTGAACTGGCTGAAATTGTGGAAGGGGTGGTTGAGATCCTGGCACCCCGTGCCCATGGCAAAGGGCTGACCCTGGCACAGTTTATTCACCCAGATCTACATGCTGTTTTTAAGGGAGATCCCGGTCGCCTTCGGCAGATTTTGATGAACCTGGTGGGGAACGCCATTAAGTTCACAGAACGGGGTACCGTCACGGTTACTGTCCATCCCTCTGCCACACAGACCATCCGTTTTGAAGTCAGAGATACCGGAATTGGTATTCCTGAGCGTGTACAAAACAAACTCTTTGAAAGCTTTACCCAAGCAGATGCCTCCACCACCCGTAAATTTGGGGGTACCGGCCTAGGGCTGGCCATTAGTAAACGGTTGGTTGAGGCCATGGGTGGGGAAATTGGTCTACAAAGTGACCCCGAACAGGGCAGTCTTTTTTGGTTTGAAATACCACTTAAACACATTGGAGCGGGTGGTCATTACCATACGGATGCTATACGGGACGCACTCTCCCGCCAGCGGATACTTATTGTGGATGATAACCCCCTGAACCGGGAGATCTTTGAGCGTACACTGGCCAGTTGGAAGATCGACTATGACAGTGCAGATAGTGGTGAAGGTGCACTGAATATGCTCTCTGGGGCCAAAAAGGCGGACCGTGCCTTTACCTTAATTTTGCTGGATATGCATATGCCTGGAATGGATGGACGGCTCTTTTTAGACCGTTTAAGTCAGCAACACCCTGACGATCGGCCTGAAGTTGTGCTGGCTTCTTCCATGCCTTTATCCAACATTGAACATGGTCTAACCCTGCGCAAACAGGTAGATGCCTATCTATTAAAACCCGTCCGTCAATCCACCCTATTTAATACCCTCTCTGAAGTCGTCGGTCTGCGGCATGACATGGCCAAACCTGTTGAGCCAAAAACCACAGCACCTGCACAAACCGCACGCTCTTTAAGCGTTTTGGTGGCAGAAGATAACCGGGTTAACCAAATGGTCGCACGGGGTATGTTACAGAGCCTGGGTCATCGGGTGGATATGGTTGCCGATGGACAGGAAGCCTTGGAACAGGTCCAACGGGTGCCCTATGACGTGGTTTTAATGGATGTTCAAATGCCACGTATGGATGGTTTTGAAGCAACCGCAGCCATACGCCGCCTAAAGGATAATCTACAAGCTACCATTCCCATTATTGCCATGACGGCCAATGCGCTAAAAGGGGATCGTGAGCGCTGCCTGGAAGCAGGTATGGATGAGTATGTCTCCAAACCTGTGCAGAAGGATGAACTACAAAAGATCCTCAATAAAATGCTCCCCAGTGGTGAGCAGGCCCATGAAGTGCCAGCCCCACAAGCGGCGCCCAGCCATGAACCACCCATCCTCTCTGAGGATACCTTGGCCATGTTAAAGCAAACCCTGGGGGCAGATAATTTAGGGGAGCTACTCACCACCTTTGAACGGACCGGCCGTCAAGATCTTACCAAGATGCAACAAGCACTTGAGCAGGGCGATCATGCTGCCCTTGAAAGTGGCCTGCATGCCTTAAAAGGGGCTGCAGGTAATATGGGACTTTTACGCTTGGCCCAAGCGGCTGAAGCAGCTCGTATTTATGGGCAAATGGTCACCCTATCAGGCCCAGCTATGGGTTCTCTATTCAGCAAAGTTGAAGAGCAGTTTGAGATGGCCATCGATGCCCTACAACAGGTCATAGGCCACGCATCACGCTAGCATACGCTCCCGTACCTGTCCCAAAAACTCGGCCCACACACGATCGGGTTGCCAAGCTTGTGCAATCCACAACACCGCTTTTTGTGTCGACCAAGCCTGCTGCTGTAATTGATAAAGCGCCATAAAAATAGAAACCCGTTTATTATCCGCGCAATGGATCAGCCATTTTTGCCCCTTGATGGTGTCAAGAAATGCTGCAAAAGCCTCATAGCTCGCCACCTGGGGGTTGGTAAAAGAGACGGGAATGTGATGATAGCGCATCTTTAGGTTTGTGACCGAAGCCGCCTCATCCTCCAAGGCATAAGGGGCCTCATGCAAGCCTAGATTGAGCACCCCTTTATACCCAGACTCAGCCAACACCACCAACGCATGCTCTGAGGGTTGCTCTGCACAGATCCAATGGGCATCGACACGTTGGTCATAGATAAATAATGTATCAACCACTTCTGTCATGGGCTCTTCCAAGTACGAAAGATAAAGAGATATCGAGCAGGTTAAGGCAGGATGCGAATGGGTGTACCGTTCTCCACCGATGCCCAGATCTCCTCAATCTCTTCATTATTGACGGCGATACAACCATCGGTCCAATCCCGGTTGGCAAACATATCTGCCGCAGCTGATAGACCATTTGGTAAGCCATGGATCATAATCGCCCCACCGGGTGAGACGCCTCTGGCCTGGGCGTGGGCACGATCCTCTGCATTGGGGTAGGAGATGTGTAAAGAGAGATGATAACGGCTACGGGCATTACGCCAATCCAGCACATAGTCACCCTCAGGTGTCCGTTCATCCCCCTCCTGCTGTTTATGCCCAACAGGGGCATCACCCAAGCCGATGGTATAGCTCTTAATAACGCGGTTTTGAGCATCCAGTAATGAGAGCGTACGCGCCTGCTTGTGTACCAGAACTTTGGCTGCTTTAGGCATAGGCTTATGGATTGTCCGGGGTAGATACCGTAACCCATAGAACAGAGCAACCACCACAAAGAGAACGATCACCAGGCCAAGCAGCCTTTTTTTCACCACATGCCTCACTGCCCTGCGATCAACTGCAACAGTTTTGCCCGTAAGTTGGGATAGGTTTTGGCCAATACCCGATACTCATAGTGGCCCATAAGCACTTGTTCTGTATTGTTCTGTATGGCCTTAACAAACTGTGCATTTTTTAGCAGTTTTTGTACCTCAGGGTTTGCACCTAACCTCATAAGAGATTGGAAATACCTTGGATTTTGGAGAATTTGCGCACCCATACCCTTTGTAGGTTGCAACATTTGGCCCGTTGGCTGGGGGGGGAGCTGCGGGGCCATACCTGATGCTTCCAGTGGGGCTGGCTTGCCCTGATCAGGCTCAGGAGAGGGTGGTGTTAATACAGCGGGGGATGTAAACATATGATCGATCTGTACCTGCCCATCTGGACAGGCTGAATTACGCAACGTCGTGATACCTGAACGCTCTTTACAGGTATAAATATCGGCCAGCAACATCGTTGGCTGTACCCCAGTCGCCATCCCCAATAGAGCCCATAGATAGACATATTTTTGATTTGTCATGATTTTTCTACTCATCTTTTGTTGATCTTTATAAAAGATCAGAATCTATGTAGAAAAGACAAACCCCGAGGAAGGTAGCTTCCTCGGGGTTAGATAATCCCTCATCAATGGCCTCTCGTCACTTACCAGGGGGCGAGCTCACTATCATCATCAAAAGGTGAGCGGGCCATAAGAGGTCCAATTTCTGTGCGATCTAAACCGTGTAGAAGCGGTTCGGACTTTTCAGCCACAGCCGATAGGGTATAGCTCAGCATATAGATGGAGATACCACGCCACAGCGCCGAGAACTCCTTGTTCCCCTGGCGATCAAAAATCTGTTTGGCAATACCCAGAATGGTTTTGCGCTGCATGCGCAGCTCATTCTCCAGTGCCGTGATGGTACCAAGGTTCAGATAAGAGAGGTGGGTGGCTACCTCATCAATAAAATCACCATTATCTTCCAAGGAGACATTGATCAACTGGGCCAAGCGTGCGTCCATCTCCCGGACCAACGCATTTTCCTGAATAAACTGAGTGAGTGAATCGTTACCGATGGGGTCACGCTGCATATCCGCAGGAAGAGGATTATCGTGACCAGACGCCACCTGCTCCACCATGCGTTGCCGGTAGGGTTTAAGAAAACGGTTGGTCTCATTAAACTCTTGATCCGCCAGTTCCAACATACCTGCAATCCGGGAAAACTGACGACGGCGCTCTTTCGGAAAAGTATCGCGACTGGTGTAACCCATCTGGGTTTCAATTTCTGCCCAAGCGTGCTGCAACAAGCTGCGCACCTGGATCTCAGCAGCACAACCCACAAATCGTTTGTATTCAATCAACTTCAGGCGGTTATCCAGCAACCCTACATTGTAGTAGCGAGAACGGTAACCCCAACGCTCCGGATCCAGCGCCTCGCCACGATCCAGAATATGCGCTTCATTGATCTTAAACTCTTTGCGGATCACCTCAGCAACCTGGTCAACCTCCTCTTCAAAGAAGGTCACGATCCGTATGCCCACCAGATCCTGCACCTCTTCCAGCCGGGTATATTTGCTGCCGGGACGGCTCAGTTTCCGGCGCAGACTCTCCCGCTCCTTGACCCTTCCTGAAATAGAGAAGACATGAGGGCCGTTCTCTTTCAGAAATTCCGTCAGCAGGGTTACCTGGCGGTTTTTAAAATCCTCATAAAGCGAACGACGCTCGTCATAGCGCTCCATGATTTGATCTACGGTGATATCGTCCACACTGTCCATTGCAGCTATCCACCGGTTTACACCGGGCTTTTCCAGAGTCGGTTACAGGCCATAGGGGAAAAAACAGTACACCAAGAATGCCATTGGCCAAAAAAAGGTCTAAGCATTTCCTATCCCACTATGCTTCCTATTGGTATGGGCATCGAACCCATCGAGTCATATTCCGGCATCCGTGGGACAATGGGAAGTGAAATTCGGTTGTTGTGACCCGCTTTAGGGTGATTTTCTAGTCGTTTTGAATGTACACCGGGAAAAAGAGCCGGTTTTTACAAAAGGTGAGCGTCATGAAAAGCAATAAGGGCATGTTTAAGTGGATGACCATGGGGCTGGCTGCCCTTTTGTTGCTCAGCGGTTGCGCAACCCCGCAAAACCGCGCCCAAAGTGGTGCCGTAACAGGGGCCCTGGTGGGCGGTTTGGCGGGCAGCCTGCTTGGTCAAAGCAAACATAAAGAGCGCAATGCCCTGCTCGGTGCCGCTGTGGGTGGTTTGATCGGCTATGGTATTGGCAATGAGATGGATAAGCAGGACCGCTTACATCTGAATGAAACCCTGGAGACCACCCCCTCCTATAAAACCACAAAGTGGGTTAACCCCGATACCGGGCGACGCTATGCCGTTACCCCCAAACCCGCCCAACGCATGCGAGGTCGTGTCTGCCGCGATGCGAACATTAAGGTGTGGATTGATGGCCGCCCAGAAACCGCCACCCAGCGTGCGTGCCGTAAACGGGATGGAACCTGGAAGATGGTCAACTCATAACACCGGGTTGCTTAAGCATAGGGGGAAAGAGGAGCATCTTTCCCCTTTGGTAGGGATAAGGGCTGAAAAACACCCTATGGCGGATAAAATCCCTGCTGTGGTCTCGTCCCATAACGAGACTAGTCAATAATCCGCCCACCCTGCGCTTCCGTATGTCGCCGATACAGGTAGTGGACCATGCCATCTGAAAGACCAAACTGTGGCACGACAATACTCTTTACCTTCGCCCACTTCATGGCACTGACAAAAATCTCACCGGCCGGTACAATAACATCCGCACGGTCAGGACGCAGACCCAACTCGCGCATACGCTGCTCATAGGTCATGCCCTTGAGCATTTTCAGCACCTTACTAATCTCATCCCGCTTCATTTTCTTGGCCCGTTTATCCCCACCCATGCGCACCAGTTTATTGATATTACCCCCAGAACCAATGGCGGTAAGATTCGGGAAAGAGACCGTTTGGGCTTTAATCCACCGTTTCATCTCATCCCAAATCACCGAGTCGACCAAATTTTCCTTCAAACGTACGGTACCAATGGGAAAGGAGCGTGCATCCAGCTGACGACCCTGGGAGAGCAAGGTTAACTCTGTTGAACCCCCACCCACATCAATAAACAGAAAATCATCTTGATCAAATCGACCATCGGAACGGTTAAGTGCAATCAACTCCGCTTCCCGCTGGCCCTCAATAATTTCAATATTGATGTTGGCTTCACGGCTGACACGCATAACCACTTCACGACCGTTACGGGCGGTACGTAGGGCAGAGGTGGCACAAGCAATACAATCCGTTGGTTGAAAAAAATCAATCAACTTTCTAAATGCCTGCATGATCGTCACAAACTGATCTTCTGTTTGTGGGGTTATTTCACCACGGATAAAAGCATCTGCACCCAAACGTAAGGGCACACGATAGAGATCATCCTTACGCACAATAGGTATGGACTGACCCGTCTCATAGACATGGGCAATAAAAAGACGAACGGCATTAGAGCCAATATCAATCGCTGCAAATTTCACGGTCGACGCTACTCTTTCAAACAGAAATGGCAAGGATACTCAACCACCAGGACCCGCGCCGGAGTTTACGGGATTTCATCCACCCTGTGAAGTTCAACTGCGTAACTTTTGATAATGTCACACAGTTGTCATATCGCTTACGCTTGGAGCATCCCGGCAGATAAGGTATAGTGCTTTCTCTCTTTTATAGAGTCCTGTAGAGATCAGGGATTCATTTATTTTAATCTAAAGGAACCTCTATGTTCTTCTCTCGACTTTTCAAACGTTCTCCCTGGTGGATGATGGTGGGCTTAACACTTATGCTCACCGCCTGCTTTGGCGAGAATGCAACGGGTAATACCACAAAGAACACCACCGATAATGCGGCAACGCATATAACCAAAGGAGCCAAACCTGTGATCGTGACGCTTTCCACCACCATGGGTGATATCAAACTGCAGTTGGATGCCGACAAAGCCCCCATCAGCACCGAGAATTTTCTGAACTATGTCAAAAAAGGCCATTATGATGGCACCATCTTCCACCGCATTATCCCTGGCTTTATGGCTCAGTGCGGCGGTATGGATGCTGACATGAATGAAAAGGCAACTGACAAGCCAATTAAGAACGAAGCCGACAATGGCCTGACCAACAAGCGTGGTTCCATCGCCATGGCCCGCACCCAGGTTGTCGACAGTGCCACCAGTCAGTTCTTCATCAATGTAAGCGACAACGACTTCCTGAACCATGGTGGTCGTGACTTTGGTTACGCTGTGTTTGGTGAGGTCATTGAAGGTATGGATGTGGTGGACGAAATGGTTGCCCAGCCCACCGGAAACAAAGGCTTTCACCAAGATGTGCCGGTTACACCCATCCTCATTAATAAAGCCACCCAGGAATAATCTACAGCAACTGTCTGGGCAGTTTTGCCACACAGTTGTGTAGGATCTGGTATAGTAAAAGGCTGGGTGCAAGGATTACACCCAGCCTTTTGCTTCTGTACCAACCCCCAAGCTGACCACATCGGATTGTAGGTCCCGGGTACCTCTAACACCAACATGAGGTGTGACACACCGATGATCCGCCTGCTGGGATTTTCAGCACTTCTCATGGTTCTATGCACTGCCGCACCCGCCGCGGCAGATATCTACGCTTTTGTCGATGCCAATGGTGTCATCCACCTATCCGACCGTGCCAATGATCCCCGCTATCGGCGTTTAATGCGTATTAATAAGCATGGACAACGCCTAACGACCCCTACGTTTACAGCACGTTCCAGCCGTGGCGGCAATCCTAAACGCTTTGAAAGCACCATTCGCAACATGGCCAAACGCTATGGTCTGGATGCCGGCTTGGTCAAAGCGGTCATCCGTGCTGAGTCTGATTTTGATCCCAATGTGGTCTCCCATAAAGGGGCCGTAGGGTTGATGCAGCTCATGCCACAAACAGCCCGTATGTATGGGGTATCTGACCGTACCGACCCCCAAGAGAACATCCAGGCAGGTAGTCGGCATTTGCGCTATCTGATGCGTAAATACAAAAACAACATTAAACTCACCCTCGCTGCATACAATGCAGGTGAAGGGGCCGTTCGACGTTACGGTAACCGTATACCCCCTTACCGCGAAACCCAAAACTACGTGCGTAAAGTGATCCGCTTTTACAAACAGTACCGCTAGCCAAAAAAATGGGCCGCACCCATGCGACCCACTCCTCTGATACACCGCTATTATTTAGACCAAAACAGCTCATCCAGAAAATGCTTAAAGGCTGCCCAGGAGCGCCGATCGGCTTTTTCATCATATTTAACCACGGGCATCCAGCTACCATCGGCAGATGGGTTGGTAAAGCTGTGCACCACACCACCATAGCGTAAGAGCTGCCAATCTGCTCCGGCTGCACTCAAACGCTGCTGGAAAGTCTCAATCCGTTTGGCCGGGATAAAGGTATCTGCATCACCATGGGCCGCAAAAATTTTGGCCTTAATCTGCGGATAATCCGCCTCTTCCGGTGGAGGTAGTGGACCGTGGAAAGAGGCCACACCCAACAGGTCTGAGCCACCATAGGCCATCTGCATGACCGTCCCCCCCCCAAAACAGTACCCCACAGCCGCAACCCGCTGAGCATCCACCAAAGGTGAAGCTTTAAGCTGACTTAGCGCCAAATCGGCACGTTTACGCCACCCTGCCACATTGGCGGTGACCTGCTTCATCCAACCTTTTGCCTCTTTGGCATGTTCGGTCACATGACCTTTGCCATACATATCCGCCGCAAAGGCAATATAGCCCATACTTGCCAACTGCCGCGCCCGACTTTTGGCATAATCATTCAACCCCCACCACTCATGTACCACCAAAACACCGGGACGTTTACCGCTAAATTGATCGTCCCAAACCAAATACCCAGCCAATTGAGTCTGACCATCGTTATAGGGTATCTCCTGTTCATGAATCGCGGCCCAGGCTGGCACCGACCACACCACGGCCATGGCCACCCCAGCCCATTTTAATAAACTACGCATGTGAGACTCTCCCTTTACCCATGAGTTTGATTTGCATCAACAACCACCTTAAACCTCTGCAAGAGACCTGACAATACATGGCTAAAGAGATATGAGACTTGCAGCCAAAGCCGGTTCTCTTTAAATTAGTCCCACAGCCCGATTTATCGCTATAAGTTTCCGTTATGGTTGCAATTTACATAACGAATAACCCCTATTGCCCGCTTCAGACAAAGGGATATGCAGATGCAAACCAAAATTCTGCTTGAAGAGTCAGAGATGCCCACCCAGTGGTACAACATTACCGCTGATATGCCTAACCGTCCCCCTCCTCCTCTGGGACCAGACGGCAAACCGGTTACGCCGGAAATGATGGGTATGATCTTCCCACCTGAAATTTTGCGGCAAGAGATGACCGATGAACGCTGGATTGATATTCCAGAAGAGGTGCGTCAAATTCTCTCTTTGTGGCGCCCTGCCCCCATGTTCCGTGCCCACCGCCTGGAAAAAGCTCTGGGAACACCGGCCAAGATTTACTACAAGTATGAAGGGGTAAGTCCGGCTGGATCCCATAAACCCAACAGTGCCGTACCCCAAGCCTATTACAACAAACAGGCGGGCATTAAACGCCTGACTACTGAGACAGGCGCTGGCCAATGGGGTAGCTCCATCTCCTTTGCGGGGCAGATGTTCGGTTTGGAAGTGGAAGTCTATATGGTGAAAGTGAGCTATCACCAAAAGCCTTTCCGCCGTTCCATGATGGAAACCTGGGGGGCCAAAGTGTTTGCCAGCCCCTCTGACCGTACAGAATCCGGTCGTAATATCCTGGCAAAATCCCCAGATAGCCCCGGTTCCTTGGGTATTGCCATTTCTGAAGCAGTTGAGTTGGCGATGCAGGATGCCGATACCAACTACTCCTTGGGTTCTGTGTTGAACCATGTGTGCCTACACCAGACCATTATTGGTTTAGAAGCTAAAAAACAGTTTGAAAAAGTCGGTGATTACCCAGATGTCGTGATTGGCTGCTGCGGTGGTGGATCTAACTTTGCGGGTACGGCTTTCCCCTTTATTGCGGATAAAGCCGCCGGTAAAAACATTCGCCTATTGGCCATGGAGCCCAGCTCCTGCCCCACACTGACCCGTGGTCATTTTGCCTATGACTTTGGCGATGTGGCAGGTCTGACCCCCATGATGATGCAGTACACACTGGGTCATGACTTTACCCCACCTGGTATCCATGCCGGGGGTTTGCGCTATCATGGGGATTCCAGCCAGGTCTCCCAATTGGTGCATGACAAAATTATTGAAGCCCGTGCGGTGGATCAGTTGGATACCTTCCGTGCTGGGGTTACCTTCTCCCAGGCGGAAGGTATTATCCCGGCACCTGAATCCAACCACGCCATCCGGGGTGCCATTGAAGAGGCCCTGCGCTGTAAAGAGGAAGGTAAAGAAGAGACCATCTTCTTCACCCTCTCTGGGCATGGGCACTTTGACATGACCTCCTATGACCGTTTCTTCTCCGGGGAGTTAGAGGATTATCCTTATCCTCAAAGCGCCATTGAAGAGGCCCTTAAGCATCTGCCAGATCCCTCAAAAATGGGTGGATAAGTCAACAACGGGGTCTACCAGCTGGTAGACCCCGTTTTATTTGCCCCCGCCCCCCACCTCGTATGCGGCCTGCTATGTTGACTCAAAAAGCTTGGCGGCTCCCCCCCCCCAACAAAAAGAATAAAAAGAGATAGAACTGAACCAACCGGTGAAGCTACGCCTTTTTGACCCCACATCTACTTGGTTCCAGAGGTATGACTAGGCACGCCACACAGCCCTGGCCATTGCGCAACTGGGCACAGGGGCCTTTAGGTCACGACATCCCACCAAAAAGCTTTTTTAATCCCCATTCAACCATGGATACCACACGGCCATTACCCCTGTGGGTTCTGATCAGAGAGTAAGCTGTTGTGGCTTGGTGGTTACCGGTGCTACCGACACAAAAAAAGCGCCCTCTGTACCAATGGCACACCGTAGGACGCTTTTAACGGTAAAATGCTGAAGATCGGTTTAGGAGACTAACCGGCCAGTCGCATTAAAGCCTGCACATGGGGTAGTTGAATAATTGAAGCTGCACTGGATGTTTCCGGTTGGTGGGCTTGCTCTCGCTGCACCAACTCATACACCGCCCTCATCAATTGCACCTTATCTTTGGCGGAGGCAATGGTGATGTTTTCACCCAGTAGAAAGTGCTCAACCTCATAGATTACAGAAAAGAGCAGTACATCATCCATCACTGCACTCGGGCGTCCACCTTGTTGCGGCTCCATAGGCCCCAAACCCGTCAGTATCCACGAAGGATCCAAACCAGCGGCCTTAGCGACCTCTTTTATGGTGGATGAGGTTGGCTCCGTCGCACCCTGTAGATAGTTTCCCCAAGTGCGTCGGGAGACATCTACCTTACGGGCAATCGCATCCGGCCCACCGGTACGGTCTGCCGCTTTTCTCAGCCGATCAATCAACCCTTGATCTGGCTGCCGTTTCTCCTTTTGACCACCCATTTTCGCCTCACAACAATAAATTGCTTAAAACATCACGTTATAAGGTAAATTTCTACCGCCCACCTTTGGTTTCATCCAATATCGACAATAAGCCGAATAAACCAGGTGAAAACGGCAGGTTATGACCATATTCAGGACCATTCGGAATTAGTTTACCATGATCGGCTGGGGGGAACTGAAACTTTTTATCAGAATCTCCTTTTATCACACGCACAAAAACCATAAAGGGAGATTGATAACCATGGCACCTAAACATGGCTGGGGGGGCGCTTACCCAAGGTGTTGTACCGTTTCGAACTCAGGCAGCCGATGAAGCGTTACCCCTAAGAGCTGCTGTCATCCTTATCATCGTGGGCATAAGGGTGGCTCTTTTCATAGAGCCCAACATAGTTGTTGATGCGTCGATTTTCACGCATTGCGCGGGTTTTTTTCACCAACCGAAGGGTAAAGAAATACCCACCCCACCCAAAGACAATGGCCCAGGGCAAGCAGCCGAGAATAAGCGGCAGACCAAAGGTGGAAAAGAGCTCGTACAGTTGAATCCATATCGCTTCCAACCACCCAGCATCTGGCGACAACACCTGGGCAATACGGGCTGTATACTCATCATACCCTGACAGCCCCTCCCAATGACCTGTCATCAGGCGGCCGGTAACCACAAAGGTAAAATAGATGGGGGGAACTGTGACCACATTGGTGATCATGGTCCAAGCGATGGCGACAACCGGGTTGAAATCCCATTCAGGTTTACGTGCCTTCACCCATGCCCATAATGCCATCACCCAGGCAATTTGGACCCCAACGGTTGGGGTCATGGCAATGGCTAACCCAATCGCGGTTCCACGTGCGGCATATTCTGGCGGATGGCTCCCATGCAACATGGGGCGGATCAGTCGAAAACGTATCATCGTGCGCATCCAATCCAATGGATAACGCCAACCCCTGCCGGGCATACACTCTCTCCCACAGATATCAATAGAATGATGTAACGCGCCCAACACCGACCTGCTTGCAGGGCTCTGACCGTTGCGTGTCAAAAACGCCGCTAGTGTAACACACAACCTGGGCCTTGTTGATAGCAATAGCCCTGCTTTATAACGAAACATTCCTCCCAACAGCCCTATCCTGAAAAAAACACGCTATTGCCACGATTTTTCCAATCTTTATCCTTAAAAAATCGACATCCATTTCTATCAATAACCAACGGAATAATCATTTTACACACCCTGCAAATCCTGTTCATTGCTATGGTTATAGATAAGTCATGGTAGAAAGACCCCTTCGACAGGAGCCCGGGCATGAAAAAAATTCTGATCGTTGAAGATGACCTGGACAATCGGCAGTTACTCAACCGTTATCTCACCTGGGAAGGCTACCAAGCCATTGAGGCAACGAATGGTCATGAAGGTATCGCCGCCTTTAAACAACACCGGCCAGATTTGGTGCTCATGGATCTTAAAATGCCGCTTATGGACGGCTTACAAGCGGCACGTGAAATTAAAGAGATCACCCAAGAGCAGTTTGTCCCTATTTTGTTTATTACGGCCAGCGATGATGATGAACAGGTATCGATCCAGTGTCTGGAAGCAGGAGGGGATGATTTTTTAAACAAGCCCTTTACCCGAACAGCCCTACGGGTTCGGTTACAGGCTTGGGATCGTGTGCACCGCTTGAATCATCGTCTTCTTAAACAGCGTAATCAATTGATGAATGAGCAGGCGCTGCTGTCACAGACTTTATCTCACCTGCATGGCCGTATGGAGCAAGATCTGACCAATCTGCGCTACTACAGCAATGCCGAGGAGAATCACACCACAGATCTACTTTTCTCTGCCCGCCGAGCTGACGGTGTACGCCATATTTTATTGGGGGATATCGCCGGTCAGGGTCTATCTGTGGCTGTGGGTACGCCATTGATTGCCGATATTTTTCATGAGATGACAGAAAAAGGCTTTGCCGCCTCCATTATCCTTATGGAAATGCGTCGTAAACTGGCACACCGCCTGCCACAACATATGCCGCTGCATGCCTGTTTTATGGAGGAAGACCCCCTGCGACAGCAGATCACACTCTGGAACTGTGGTATGCCACCACTGTTTATGATTCGTGACGGAGAGATCATCCAAACCATTCCCAGCAACTGCCCCATTTTGGGAGAAGAGAATACCACCACGCCACCCCAAGCACTGGGCGGTGTTGTTCTACCAACGGCGCAGGGCGACCGTCTATTTGCCCACTCCAACGGTCTGTTCGATCGGTTAGATATTGCGGGAGAGATCCAACGCAACCGCTGGTTAGAGCAACAACTGCTGCAGCTACGCCAGCAGGATCAATCCCTCCTGGTTCTTAAAGATACCTTGGAGAAGGTCACCCATCAGCCCATGCATTGGGATGATATCACCCTAATGGAACTGCTTTTTTAGGGGATCCAACCCCTGCCATATAAAACCTCACCATAGCCAGCTTGCAACTCACCCTGCCCGATAAGTGGGGTGAATCATTTTTTCTATGGTACTTCTTTGCCTAAACAGCCTATTCTGCCTGTCATTCACTTTATTTCAATTCAACTTACTGACCACCAATATGATCTCTGTCGCCACCATGGGCCACCAACTTACCCGACACCCCAGGCCATACCCCAACCTTATACGGATGGGTATTGTAGCCTTGGTGCTTATCTCTGTGCTCGGTGGGTGTACACAACCCGTTAAGAGTGTACCCAGCCCCGATCCAACCTCTATAAAAATGCCACCGCCAGCACGGACCTACCGTCTGCTGACCATGCCTATTGAGGCAGATAATATTACGGAACGTAATGCCCTGCGCCGCTGGGTAAAAAAACTACGTTCCTTACGCTCTTTGGAGTATCAACCTCTTCCAGCACCTGAAAACTGGACTCAACTGAACCCAAAGACCGAGCAAGGGCGGGAGAAAATTGCTTGGCTACAGGCTGATCATGTCATGCTACTGAAGACGGTTAAAAACCCCTACCGTCAAGTGGCACTGTCCATATGGAGCAGTGAACAGGCTAAGCCGTTATGGCAAGAGAGAATCAGTTATATTAACAGTCAGGATCTGGTCTTGGCCCTGCGCCTGATGAAACGCCGCTTACACCGCTTCTTGGGGGATGCGGTATGGATTATTCTCGAACCCCAACCTACCGCATTTTTGACCTTTCCTGACGCACCGGAAAATCCTTTGCTGCTGGCATCTCCTCCTAAAGATCAGATCCCTACCCCCATGTATGGGGCCGATAACATACCCCTTTCATCAGATCTTGAGCTGCCTGCTTTTTTACACACACCTGGAGAAGAACCCCAGGAAGAGGTGCAAACGCCACCACAAGAGCAAACCCAACCCCCCCCCACCCCACCTGAAAAAAAATCCAACGTTCAGGCTTACACCGTTCAGGTCGGTGCTTTTCAAGACAGGGGGCGGGCGACCAAGCTGGTGCATCGCTTACAATCCCTGGGGTATAACACCATGCTTAATCACTACCTAAACAGCAATCAAGAAACTTGGTATTTTGTCTGGATGGGTAAATATGCAACCCGTCAACAAGCCATAAAGGCGGGAGAAGCCTTTACCAAGGCCATGGGCGAGCGCCCCTTTATCACCCGTATCCACGCCCTACATAACATCACCAAGCCATGAATGAACTGTTTATCGATATCAGCCAGGATCAATGCCCCATCACCTATGTAAAGGTTAAACTGCGCCTGGAAACCATGCAGCCTGGTCAGCAGCTCACCATTTTACTTCGCCAGGGTGAACCGTTGGATAACGTCCCTCAATCCCTGAAGGAAGATGGCTACCCTGTCTCTGACCCCCAACCGACAGACCAGCCAGAACTGTTCCAAATTACAACCATAAAACCCCGCTTAAGCTAGGTATGGCAACCCTACGTTACCTTGGCTTGCTGATACTGTTTGGTCTGATCAGTGGTCCACTGCTTGCCCATAATGGGCCTGATACCAAATTACGCCATGCCCCGATCGTTCTACAGCCGGACACACCCCACCACCGGCTTCAAGGACATATGCAACTGCTCCCCGCCCAGCCTCATCCACTAACCATTGATCAGGTTACGCAACACGCTTGGGTACAACAGTTTAAACCCATACCTTGGGAGCTCGCGGGCGGTTATCAAAAACAGGAACGGTGGTTACGGTTTCATATTGAACGCGATGCCGGCAGCTCTAAACTGTGGATCTTGGAGGTCGGTGCCGCGGTTCTGGATGACATAGAGCTCTATTATCCCGATCCAAAAACCGGGCTTTATCTTAAAAAAAGTCTAGGGGATCACTATCCCTACGCTCAACGGGAACTGGGGAGTCGCTTACACGCTGCTGTGGTGGATATGGGGCAAAAGCAGCGTATGACGGTCTATCTCAAACTACAGACCAAGCAGTTGATGACTTTTTTTGGGACACTCTGGCAAGAACAGGCCTTTATTGAAAATGAACGTCGGGATAATTTGATCTATGGGGTCTATCTGGGCATTTTTACCCTGCTCATTGTGGTCAACACCCTGTTTGGCTACTGGACACACGATCGTGCCTTGCGTATCTACGCCCTCTATCTGCTTAGTTTGGCCCTTATTCAGGCAACAACAGCCAACCTATTGGTCATGCTTATCCCCAATGCTTGGCCATGGTTTAATGATTGGGTACTCACATTTGCCCTCTATGCCATTGTAATATCCATTAACTTACTTTGGTCCGAACTGCTGGAGCTCAAAAAATACACCACCTTTTTTTATAAATTTTATCAATATATTGTTCTGTTTGTTGCGCTATGCATGCCCCTCTCTCTGACCCCTTGGTTTCAAATTATTAATCCACAGATCATCAATTTGGCGTTTGCTTCCTTTTTTCTCTCCATGCTCTTGGCACTCTACATTGCTTGGCGGCGCCGCACCTATGGCATCTATCTTTTCTATTTTTTAGCATTTATGCCCACAACCATTGGTGCGGTCATCTATCGCATGATGTTGGAAGGCTCAATTTCCCACAATTTTTGGACCCAACACGCCTTTCAATTTGGCAGCCTTAGCCACACCATACTTTTTACCCTGGTCTTAGCCTATCGGTTACGCGCCATCCAACAGGATCGTAAACACGCACAGCAGGAGGCCCTGACAGCCACCCAACGGGCAGAAGCCGAGTTGGAGGCCAATGTTAAACAGCGCTCCTTGGAACTGGACGCCGCTCGAATTTCACTGGAAAGCACCCACCAACAAGCTGTTGCTGCCTTTCAGATGGAACGGCGTATTCGGCGCCGTCAACGCACCTTCTTATCCCTACTCTCCCATGAATTTCGTCAGCCACTCAGTGGTATTTTTCGTGCGGTAGAGATGATCCGCTTTAAACAGCCCAACCTGGAACCGACCATTCAAGCTAAATTGCAGGAGATTGGCCAGGAGAGCAAACAGCTGGGCAACTGGGTAGACACTCTACTCATTGAACATGCGCAGAAAAACCAGGAAGAAGATGAGGAGGAGTTACTGTGGGATGATGAGGATGAACAAGAAGAGAACGGGGAGTCCATTGGAGATGATGAAGAGGCTCAAACCCCTTAAGCTCCACCTCTCACCCGTGTTCGCGCAGGGTTATAGGGCCAGCTCGATAGCACCAGGTGGTTGATCCATAAGCAACGCCTTGATGGCTTCACTGGCTGCCACACTTCCTAAACGGTGCCCATGCAGTGCAACCAAAGGAGATGTTGAGGGGGAGGGGTCTGAACAGATCGCCTCTATCGGAGATGGGGATAACAGAACCTGTGCCCCTTTTTGCTGAACCCACAGCTGCCAAGGTACGCGCCCAAGGGTGCACTGTGCGCCATCAAACCCCAACACACCATCACAATCATCGGGTACGTGATCGTGCAAACATACCGTACAATCTGGGTTAAGCTGTGCCAACTGCTCAGGCAGTTGTGTCACTGAAGCACCAGGTGGCAGACCTGTCACGGCTTCTACGGAAGTGATTGTGTGCAAAGGTTGGTGCTGCAACAACGTCAGACGCCCCACCCCAGCAGCAACCAAGTAGAGGATCGCATTCGCCCAGGCGGGCCCCCGCCCCATCACCACAACATGTGCCTGTAACAGCCGTTGTTGGCCACCGCCGCCCACCCCATCAAGAATGATGTGGCGGGCATAACGGTTGATCTGTGTCTCTGTAAAATCCAAGAGCTGATCGCTGTTTAGGGCATTTGATGAGGGAACAGCTCGGTGGAGAGATAGCGCTCGGCAAAGCTGGCTAAGATCAGGACAAAGCGTTTACCCGCAAAACGGGGATCACTGGCCATCTTTAAGGCAGCCGTAACAACCGCGCCAGAAGAGATACCGCAGGCGATACCCTCTTCTCGTGCCATGCGGCGGGCGGTCTCAAAAGCCTCTTGATCACCAATGCGTAACACTTCATCCATCAATTGAGTATCTAACACCCTGGGGACAAATCCTGCACCAATACCCTGAATTTTATGGGGTCCGGGCATACCACCGGAAAGAACAGGGGAGGATTCTGGCTCAACTGCCACCACACGCAGGTCAGGCAACCGTTTTTTCAAGCTCCGTGCGGCACCCGTCAAAGAGCCACCGGTACCCACACCCGCCATGAAGATATCCAGTTGGCCATCGGTATCCTGCCAAATCTCTTCTGCCGTTGTGTTCTCGTGGGCTGCGGGGTTGGCCGCGTTATCAAACTGGTTGGGCATAAAGCCCTTTTCCGTCTCAGACAGCATCTCTTGGGCTTTATCAATCGCCCCTTTCATACCGTCCATTGCCGAGGTCAACACCACTTCGGCACCCAGCAGTTCAAACAGCTTGCGCCGTTCGATGGACATAGACTCCGGCATGGTCAATACCAACTGGTAGCCCCGCGATGCACACACAAAGGCCAGCGCGATCCCTGTATTGCCTGATGTCGGCTCAATAATCAGGGTATCTTTATCAATCTGACCTTTGGCTTCCGCATCTTCAATCATGGCCAGGCCAATACGATCCTTCAGCGAAGCCATGGGGTTGAAGTACTCCAGCTTCACCAGGATTTCTGCATCCAAGCCCTGTGTGATCCGATTCAAACGTACCAAAGGCGTGTTGCCAATGGTTTCGGTGATATCGTTATATATTCGACCCATTTCCGACCCTATTGACGGTTACGATGGCAGATATGCAAACGACCATCGCGCGTAAATACCTGGGTTGACCACACCTTCAACCCAACCTGTTAAACTTAACACACTTCAATGTGACCCTGCTGACAGAGACACGCAAGTCGTGTTTTAAAGTAAACGGAACGCCGTACCCCACGTCGCAGATCGACGGTCAGTAAGGCACCGTGCAGAGGATCTGAGCTACCCTGTTGTAACTTAAACACCTCTTCAGCCATGATCGCCCCAATTTCCCCCACGCCACTGCCCAGAACCCCTGCATTACGGCAGGTTGGGCCCGCTTCTTGAGGGGGCGCTTCAAACAGACAGCGTAAACAGGGGGAGAGCCCCGGCGTTACACTCATCACCTGCCCGCGCCAACCGGTAATCGCTCCATGTACTAATGAAACACCGGCCTGTAGGGCTGCATCATTGGCCGCAAAGCGGGTTTCAAAATTATCACTGCCATCCACAACCAGAGTATGCTGGGCGAATAGCTCACCCATCTGTTCCGGTTCAACCCGTTGTGGTAGAGGGATAACCTCACTGCCAGGGAACCGTCTGGCCATTTGCGCGGCTAAAGCCTCAACCTTCAAACGACCGACATCTGCCATGTCATAGATCACTTGACGTTGAAGGTTGGATAGATCCACCCGGTCATCATCCGCCACCATAAAGCGTTTTACACCTAAAACGCCCAGTGCCAGTGCCGTGGCACTACCCAATCCGCCAGCCCCTAAAAGAAGAGGTATCTTATACTCAGCAGGCAAGGTTGTTAAATGGAGTAGGTGATGCGGTTATAGACCTCACTGGGCACACCATTACGGAATGCACGGTTGGTCAGATCTTCCACGGTGACTTTATCCATCATCACCAGGATCTCTTCCTGAAACTCGCCCCAAACAGGGCGGATCACAGCTTGCCCAATGGGACCTGTAGCCACGTCAGAGGGCAGACCATGGTCTGTCTCATCCCCAAGATCCATGGCAACACGGGCAATATCACCAACACTAATTTTTGAGCGCTCTTTGGCCAGCAGATAGCCCCCCTTAGGGCCACGTATGCCCTTGAGGATACCCGCTTTAACGAGCCGCTGCATTACCTGCTCCAGATAGCGCTGAGGTACACCTTGACGACTGGTGACCTCTCGAATCTGTACCGGCTCTCCGCCGGAGTTGTAAGCGATGTCAACCACCGCCTCATGGCATAGAGCAGCTTCTTGGAAAACTTCAGCACGCCCAAACTCCTTATTATCAGCCTTGCCCTCTGGTAAAAACCGACCCTCCCGCCTGTTTCACCCCAAAGGCTGTAACCACACTGCCCAAAGTTGGGCAGACCCGTAAAACTTACTCAAGATCTCTTAGCCGACCGTATGTACCATCATCCAGGTAAAGCCAGCAAACAGATCCCACGCATCAACACATCTGTTGCTTAATCTCTTTCAACTGGTGATCCCGCAGAGGCTAGCGCCCTGTGTGACCAAACCCACCCGTACCCCGTGCGGTCTGGCTAAGCGTGACAGCTTGGTGCCAAGCCCCCCTTAACACAGGGGCAAATAAGATCTGTGCAATGCGTTCCCCACGCTCAATGGCAAAGGGTTCCTGACCTAGGTTGATCAAAATCACCCCAACTTCACCACGATAGTCCGCATCAATTGTACCTGGTGCATTCAAAACCGTGACCCCATGTTTCAGGGCCAAACCGGATCGGGGGCGAATTTGAGCTTCATACCCTTGGGGCATAGCAATGGCTAACCCTGTCGGTACCAATTTCCGCTCACCCGGCGCCAATGTAACAGGCGCTTGTACAGCCGCCATAAGATCCATACCCGCTGCCAACTCGGTCTGATACTTTGGCAAAGGCATGCCCTCACCATGGGGCAGCTGCTGTACATTGACTTCTATATGTAACGTACCACCACTAGCGCCTTTCATCAGGAGTCCCCTCTTCCAAACAGTCGGCAATACGACAGATCAACCGCTCAGCAATTTCACTTTTTGCTGTGCGGGACCAACGCTCAATACCATCATCACTCGGACCAAGCAGTACAATTTCATTATGGGTACTATCAAAACCAATATCCGCACGGGAGACATCATTGATCACCAGCAGATCACACCCTTTACGCTGACGTTTTTCCTGGCCATGTTCCAACAAATTCTCTGTCTCAGCCGCAAAACCCACCACCCATTGTCCCGGTTCTTTATGGGCACCAACATGGGCTAAAATATCTGGATTTTCCGTTAGCTCCCACTGTACCGATTGCCCTTTTTGGTGTTTCTTCTTCAACTTTTGCTGGGCCATGGTTTTGGGACGGTAATCAGAAACAGCTGCACTCATAACGGCGACATCCATTTGGGGCCACACCGCCGTTACAGCTTCATACATCTGCTGGGCGCTCTCAACCCCAATAGCCTGCACACCCTCTGGCGGTACTAAAGCCGTGGGGCCATGCACCAGAGTAACCTGGGCCCCCATACGTACCGCTGCATGGGCAATGGCATAACCCATACGGCCGCTAGAACGGTTGCTGATATAACGGGCTGGATCGACGGCCTCCCGGGTTGGGCCAGCTGTGATCAACATTTTCCGGCCCGCCAAACGTTGAGCGGTCAATACCCGTCGTGCGGCTTCCATGATCGCTTCAGGCTCAGACATCCGCCCTACCCCGGTCTCACCACACGCTAACGCCCCCGATGCAGGGCCTACCATGGACAAACCATCCGCCACCAACTGGGCCACATTACGTTGGGTGGCTGGGCTTTCCCACATACCACTGTTCATGGCTGGGGCCAGCAATACAGGGCCACGCCGTGCCAACAACAGGGTGGTGAGCAGGTCATTACCATGCCCATGTGCCATACGGGCCATCAGATCTGCTGTGGCCGGGGCAACAATAACCAGATCAGCCTCGCGTGCCAGCCGAATATGACCCATCTCCCGCTCTTGGGTTAGAGAGAAGAGCTCATCATAGACCGGAGCTTCTGCCAAGGCAGCCAACGAGAGTGGCGTCACAAATTTCAGGGCCGCCGGTGTCACCACCACACCAGTGATGGTCGCACTACTATCCCGTAATCGGCGGATCAGCTCCAAACACTTATAAGCTGCGATGCCGCCGCTAACCGCTACGACAACCTTTTTATCCCGCCAAAAGTCCACGGACACCACCTGGATGATATGTTTTTCCGAGCCTTAATTATCCACTATTTTTTGTGTAAGTCAAATCTATTACCACGAAAGATTGCGTGATTAAGGTGCAAATCTACGCAGGTGAATGTAGAAAACATCGCCAATGGACAGTGATAAGCATATCTAGCAAAGCGTGCGGCCTTGCTTTAGAATAGCGGCACTTTACAAAACCGATACCCCACACCGATGGGTGTGTTTGACATACTCTTGATCTAGAAGAAGGAAAAGCCATGTCCAGCCCTGAGAAGGTAGAGCCCCAGAAAGCGATCCTGGAGACCTTCCCCAACCCCAATCCCGAACGGGATTATGAAATTGACATGCACTGCCCGGAGTTTACCTGCCTCTGCCCCAAAACCGGCCAGCCTGATTTTGCAGATTTCCGCATCACCTATGTGGCTGATGAACAGTGCATTGAGCTGAAAGCCCTAAAAATTTACATGTGGAGCTTCCGGGATCGGGGTGCGTTCCATGAAGCGGTTACCAACCAGATTATGAATGATCTGGTGGAAGCCTGCGATCCACGCTATATGCAGGTTCAAGGTGCATTTAACGTACGTGGCGGTATTACCACCACCGTAACGGTAGAACACCATAAAGAGCGAGACTAAGCCTAAAACCACAGCCACGACATGGCACCTGGCCATGTCGTGGCTACGCTCTTCTTTTAAGACCAACCCAAGCAACACTCTGCACCTTTCAGGGTAAGAAGCCGCACCCTTTTGGTCCGTATCTATGCATAGCCTCCCCCAGTTTGACACCCAAAGGCACCTCAACAGACCCCTTAACCACACAGCCTGAGCCCATTTCCCAGATCATCGAGCATGCTTACCCCACCGACCGCTCTTTAAAAAGCACTTTACTGACCGTTGAATACTTAAAGCATGCACTAAAGAATTAACACCTTTTTCTAATACGTATTATGGTGTCATAAAGATTTTTAGTATGTGTTTTTAGCCCATCATTCGCTTACTCTTTTTCTATAATTACTTTTAATCATTAGGAGGAAAAAACATGACCCCAGCACCGTACACCTACACAGCGACACCAGATGTTCGAGATATCCGAGATCGCATGTATTAACCCACCCTGGCACCTTTGCCAAGCGAGATCCTACCCAACCCAACCTGGTTGAATATCCGCAACCAGAAGCAGGAGGGGGCCTGTACCGGGTTTGCGCTGGCCGCGGTTATTGATCTGCTCTTACGCCAAGAGGGCGATACAACACCGGTTAGCTCCCGGATGCTGTATGAAGAGGCCAAACGCAACGATGCCTTCCCAGATGATCAGGGTATGGAGGGTTCTAGCGCCCGTGGCGCCATTAAAGGGTGGTACCGTAACGGGGTGTGTGCTGAGCACTATTGGCCCTATAAAGCCAGACAGATAAACCCACCTAAAAAAGGGGCCTACCTTGATGCGCTCAAACGCCCGCTTGGTGCCTATTACCGTATTGAACACAACCGTAGCGATCTTCATGCAGCTTTGTTAGAAACCGGCGCGGTGATGGTAACAGCACGGGTACATAAGGGGTGGGATCAAACCCACCAGGGCACCATAGACTATGATGCAACCTGTGAATGTGTGGGACACCATGCCTTTGCGCTGGTGGGCTATACCGATACAGGTTTTTTGGTGCAGAACTCCTACGGCAAAAAGTGGGGCGGGCTTAAGATAGGGTCAACGCACCTACCCGGGGTTGCGATCTGGCAGTATGAGGATTTTGAACACAACTATACCGATGGTTGGGTTGTACGCCGAGCTCGCCCAGTTGAACAGGCCAACTATTTGCGCCCTGCCGTTAACCGACGTCACCAACAAACCACAGAAAGCCGCATACTTGCCCCACCACGTACAGCCATTGCCCAACACTATATCCATATTGATGATGGCCAGTTTGATGATCGCGGTACCTACCGCACCACCCCTGAAGAGGCCAAAGCGGCGGTTAAACAAGCTCTCAAAGCCCAACATATTCTTCTCTTTGCCCATGGGGGACTAAACAGTGTCAAGGGCTCAGCCAAGCGGGTGGCACAATGGCGGTCCAAAATGGGGCAAAATGGTGTCTATGACCTCCACTTTATCTGGGAGACCGGCCTGATCGCAGAACTCTTTGATCTACTAGGCGGAAAAAAACAACAGGCTCAGGAGCGTGCTGGCTTTTTAGCCGACTGGTCTTGGGATGCATGGGTTGAACGGATTTCCAAACCCCTGGGTTATCCCGTTTGGCAAGAGATGCTCACCGATGCTGAGGATGCCTTTAAGAACCAAGGTGCAGGTACACAAACCTTGAAGTGGCTTTTCCAGGGGTATCAAGCCTTACCCGCCAACCAGCGCCCTAAACTTCATTTAGCTGGCCATAGTGCAGGTGGCGTGTGGCACGCTCAACTGCTTAAACGTTGGCAAACACTGCAGGGGCCACCCATTGAGAGCTTAACCCTCATGGCCCCAGCTTGCCGACGTAAAACCTTTGATACGGTCTATGCCCCTCTGTTGCATCAGGGTCTTTTAAAAAAGCTGGAGCTGCTCATACTCAATGATCAACAGGAGCAGGATGACCATGTTGCCAAGGTCTACCAAAAATCCCTGCTCTATCTTGTCTCTCACGCCTTTATGAATAAGCGCAAAAAAGTGACCCTATTGGGGATGGAAAAGGATATTGAAGATTTAATACACCAACCCCCACAGCGCATGCGTATTCACCCCTCACCAAGCAAATACACCACCGCAACCCAACATGGACAGTTTGATAATGATGCCCCCAGTATGAACCATCTACTGCAAACCATACTGGGGCAAAAACCCAGACACCCCTTTACGCCACATGATCTCAAAGGCTATTGACCATAGAGATACCCAAAAGGCTGGGTTGCTCGGCAACCCAGCCTCATGCCCTCCCCTGGATACAACCCTAGGCGATCACCAAGCCTTCATTCTCTTTGAACTCTCCTTTATGTGGATCACTCCAAGAGTGGGTAGGAGCTGATCAATGCAGGGTTCCAATCTCAACAGATACAAAAAAAGACAGATCACAATGATGGGTTGTTGAGAACCTGGAGTATGGTAAATTACCCTTTCCGGCCCTGAGAGACGATCGGTCATCTTTGCGCCTACCAGATCTCATATTATTGAATTCATTATCTAAGCAGAGGAGGATCCGTTGCCATTCATGCGTCTGTTGATCGCTCTGCTCTGCCTTATCCCCACGGCCCATGCATCCTCCAACCTCTCTCTTGCGCTGTTGGATTTTTTTCCCTTTGGCCGTCTGGATCACACGCAAAAACCGGTTGGATCGATGGTGGATATGATCCATGCCATATCCAAACAGGCAAAGCTTCCCATCCAGGTTAAACTGATGCCGGTTCCACGTGCCTTACGGGCCGTCACCCTGGGTCATGAAGATCTTATGATCTCCTATAAAGATGAGCAGATGCTACCTGGGGTTCAATTTTTAGGTAATGTCGGTTGCTTAACCGCCTTAATGATCCCCCACAAACAGGCCAATATTGCGACCTTAAAAGATCTTAAAGGTAAACGTATTGGCTTTATTACCGGTGGCTATTTTCACATCAAATTTGCCCACCATTATGGGTTGATCCCCGTTGAAGTACCCAGCAATGAATCTATGTTAAAGATGACCCTTCGGGGGCGGTTGGATGGGTTTATTATTAATGGGGCGGTTTTGGGGGCGTATCGCAAAGGGTTAGCCACCCATGCCCGACTACCCGACAACTGGCAAGATCTGATTGATACACCCATTCCATTGGAGACCATGGAGACCCACCTCTCCATTTCCAAACAGTCTAAGCTGCAACATTTGGCGCCTCAGTTAAGCCAAGCCATTCAGCAGCTGTGGCAAGCTGGTACCTTTCAGCGCATTTATGATCACTATGGGCAAGGCGATAGCACCGCCTGCAACCCGCAGCCTGGCACCCAACCATGACCACCATTCCGTTTACCAAGCAGCTTTCGTTTAAACTGGCCCGGGTTGGGGTGATCCTAGCTTTTGTTCTTGGCTTGATCTTAAGTGGTATTCAAGTCTACCGGGATTATCAGGTCGAAGAGCACGCGCTGGATGCCCATATTCAACGGATTTTAGATGTTGCCATGCATCCTGCCACACGCGCTGTACATATTCTCAATGCAGACCTCGCTCAAGAGGTGGTGCAGGGCTTGTTGGAGTATGATTTTATTCAGGCCGCAACCATTTTGGATGATCTGCAGATGGTCTTGGCGACCCAACAGCGCAAAGGTCAGCAAGCAAGCCCTCATCGCTGGCTCTCCCGCTCTTTCTCGGGTGGATTGACCAAGTATCGCATACCTCTTAACCCCGTCCACACACCCCTGGAAAAACCTGGCACGCTTACCGTGACGGTGGATCGGGATATCGCCCTGGTAGATTTTGTGGATCGGGCTCAGTTTATTATTATTGGGGGCATTCTACGTAATCTTCTGCTTGTTCTTTTACTCTTTAGCACCTACCACATCATTCTTACCCGCCCCCTTAACCAGTTGGCCCAAGCTGTGGGTACCATGAACCCTAAGCGGCCCAAACCTCTGCCCATAGATCCCAGCCATGCTGAGGATGAGCTTGGGCTGCTGACCCATACCACCAATCACTATTTGGCCAACAGCCGAGATCACTGGAATGCCCAGGAGAGTCTGGCTGAAAACCTACAACGGGCCAAAGAAGACGCCGAATCTGCCAGTTTATCAAAAACTGAATTTCTCACCACTATGAGCCATGAAATCCGTACCCCCATGAATGCCATTATCGGTATGGGAGATCTGCTGGAAGAGAGCAACCTCAGCCATCAACAGCAGCGTTACCTGACCACCTTAAAACGCGCAGGTATTGGCTTGATGGCCCTGATTAACAGTGTTTTGGATCTCTCCAAGATTGAAGCCGGTGAGCTCGCACTAGAGAAACAAGCGGTTGACCTAAAAGAGCTGGCGAACGAGGTCTATGACATGATGTCCGACCTTGCCAAAACTCGGGGTATTGAGCTGGAGCTGACCTTAGACAATCACCTGCCAGAAGCTGTATTGGCCGATGGACAGCGTCTACGCCAGATTCTCATCAACCTCTTGGACAATGCTATTAAATTTACTGCGGTAGGCGGGGTAACACTAAGCATTGAACAAAGAGATCATGATCATTTCTTTTTTGCGGTCTCGGATACCGGTGTGGGTATTGACCCTAAAAACCAACAACGTATTTTTGAACCCTTTACCCAAGCTGACTCAAGCGCAACCCGTCAGTACGGTGGTACCGGTCTAGGTTTAACCATCTGCCAACGGCTTATCCAAGGTATGGAGAGTAACATCCGCCTAGAGAGTGAGCTTGGACAAGGCAGCCGTTTCTTTTTTAATCTACAACTACCAAGCACCAAAAAACGGCAGAAACCGGCACATCAACCCCATGAACATGCCGGTCAGATCCGGCATATACTCTTGGCGGATGATGCCGAAGATAACCGATTTTTAATTCAAGCATTTCTTGCCAAAACAGGCCATACACTGGTGATGGTGGAAAATGGTGCCCAGGCTGTGAATAAATTCAAAGAAGAGAGTTTTGACCTGGTTCTTATGGATATTCAAATGCCGGTTATGGATGGGGTCACCGCCATCCGTACCATCCGTAATTGGGAGAAAGAACATCATAAACAACCGATCCCCATTATTGCACTGACCGCCCATGCCATGAAAGCCGATATGGAACAGACGCAGCAGGCTGGGTGTACACTGCACCTCAGTAAACCAGTGGGTAAAGCCCGACTGTTAGAGGTGATTGAACAGCTGTAATCCCCTGTTCCAGCCAAGCCCTCTTACACTCCTCTCTTTTCATAGATCTGGCGTTCGATCTATGGCAGGGCATACGGGTCCCTCATCGTCCTGCTCACCTCCCAGAACAATGATCACCTAGCGATACACACCCCCCCCTCTTTTCAGGGCGGCGTTATCGGTTGCACGTGGGTACCATCGATATCACAAAACCTTGATCGTTTGCTGGTGTGACAAAAGCCTTCAGCGGCGGTGGACACGGCCTACTCAACCATCAAAACAGTCTATCTGTGGCGATATTGGAGTGATCTGTTCCCTAGATGTTTAAACATTTATGGCGTTCAAACCGATGCGCTATGGAAAAAGAA